>NZ_CP051480.1:300000-600000 GCF_012934885.1 Mycoplasma phocoeninasale
AAGCACGCAATATCTATGGGCAACACAACTGCTAGGGCAAACCCCATCGCAAGTGTAAGTACATAATTTTGTCGCATTGCTTCTTTTGTTTTAAACAACTCCACATCTTTTCTTATCGCTAATAGAACAAAAAGAAAAACTATGGTTAATGTCATACTTAACATAGCGGCAATATTAAAATCATAGATGGTTTTTCTGTGTCAAAACTTCATGATTTCCTTTCCTGTTTATAATCAATAAGGGAATCTAAACATTAAAATTATAGAAAAAATAAATTTTTTAATGTCTTTTAGCTTAAAAATAATTAGCCTTGCTTTAATCTTGACATTAAAATATTAATAAAGTTAATAAAGATTTTCTAAATAACTGCAGTTAAAAAAACATATCCATAAAGTCAAGGATATGTCTTAAAGTGTGTGTTTAATTTATTGAATATCATGTTCATCATTAAGATATGGAGAAAATGTAGTTTGTTTATTTTCTTCTCTTCTGTCTCTAAAAAATAGAATTGAAGCAATCAATCCAACTAATCCTAGTATCAATGAAATTCATAGGAAAGCAGCTGATATCGAAAATAGAATACAAGTAATAATTTTATTTTTTTTATAACTTTCAATGGCTCCCAAAATATTTAGGATCGCCGCCGGAATAGATATTGCAATATTGAATAATGCAACTATCATAAATGGAACATTTGTATTTATAAAGAAAAATGAAATGTTAAATAAAGCAATAACAACAATATTCAACGCAAAGACAGCACGTTTAGTGGCTAGTTTCATAGTATCTCCTCTCATAGTAAAAATAATTAATTTCATTTGAGAAAATAAAAACATATCCAAGAAAATAGATATGTTAATAATTTTATAGAACAAATTTATATTCTATTTTGCATATTTTTTGAGCTTGAACCGCTGCTATTTTGCATGCTTTGTTTAGGTGCATCTTTTAGTAAGATAGCTGAACCTATTGTACCTAATAGTCCCATTAGACCAACAAGGAAGATTGATAGGATAAATAAAACTCCTGCTCCGGTTTTGTCTTCCTTGAAACCTAAAAATATTCCTACTATGTTTAATATGAAGGCTATAAAATTTATGGCACTTAGAAGTATAAAACCAAAAATCAATGGTCCTGACACTGCTGCAACTGCCTTAATAGCTTCTTCTTGAGTGGGATTATTGTTAGTTTGACCAGCGGCAGCAATATATGTATAAATAATTAAACCAATTAGAATTGGTCATGCAATAATTGCAAGAACATTGAATGCCAATATAGCCTTTTTTGTAGATTTGTTCATATAAATTTCCTTTCTTATTTTTTAAAAATGTTGAAAATAAAAACAAACAATTTTAATAAATCAACATTGCAATTATAGAATATATAGCTACTAAATGAAGTTTTTTGGGATAAAAAAATAAATTCGTTTAAAAAAAATAATAAAAAAATGCTCAATTTAGTTGCTTTGAGCATTATTTTCATGATCTTCATTACTAGCTTTTGTGCTGTGTAATTCTACCATGTCATCCATATTATTTGAATATCTACCGCCGTTTTTAGCTTTTTTCTTTTCAGCTTTAATAAGAATAATGGTTGCAATTAAACCTAATATTCCAATTAACATGGTGATAAATAATGAAATTCCAAAAAGAATTGCGGCTGGCAGATTATTAGCCTCTTTATAAGCATGAACCATTGCTAAGACATTTAAAACCAAGCAGACAATTAGCAGAGGTGATAGTAAATAAACGGGAATTAAACGAGTGAATAAGTTTGGCACTGTAGAACCATTATCAATTATCGCTCTATTGAAAGCAACAATAAAAGAGATTAAAATGATAAAGTTGATAAGTCCAACAATGATCGCAATAATGTTAAAAGCTAACAAGGCATTTCTAAATTGTTTTTTCATTTCCATTCCTTAATAATTACTAAATATTACTAAATTATTATATCACCTATTCTGATAAGAGTTTTTCAATCGTTGACTGAGCAAAGTTTTTTACTAAATATGAACCAACCACTGCTAAGTTAACCCCTGCATCAAAGCATGATTTAATATTAATATCTTTAACACCACCATCAATTTGAATGATGATATTACTTAGATTTTTTTGGTCTAAATATTCTTTAAGTGCTCTTATTTTATCAAGGCTGCTGTCAATAAATTTTTGACCGCCCAGTCCTGGTTCAACACTCATAACTAAAAGTAGTGAAAGTGAAGAGATATAGGGAATAATTTCTTTTACATCAGTGTTTGGTTTAATAGCTAAACCCATTTTTATACCATCTTTTTCCGCTAATGAAAGTAGTTTTTTAAGTTCGTCACCTTTAAACGCTTCGTAATGAAAAGTTAAAATATCACCAATATTTTTATATATTTCATAGTATTTAAAGGGATCTGCCACCATTAGATGAATATCCATTGTGTGTTTTGGACATTGGTTGGCAACTTTTTGAATTTCTTCTAGTTTAAGTGCTTGGTTGCTAACAAAAATTCCATCCATAACATCATAGTGAACGTTGCTAACTCCTCACTTAACTAAACTGCTAATATAATCAATAAGATTTTCTTTCGGAACATCTAAAACTGACGGACTAATTTTTTTCATATTTTGACCTTTCATTTAATGATTTTTATTTTTCTCTAAGATTTTTTGCAAAAAGCTAACGTAATTATCATAACGTTCTTTTTTAATTATGCCATCAGCGACTAGTTTTTTAACCTGGCAGTCATCTTCTGATTCAAGATAATGATGACAACTACGATATTTACACAATTTAGAAGCCTCGCGAAAGGCAACGAATGCTTTTGGAATTTCTTCAATTGTCAAATCAAAATCAATTGAAGAGAATCCGGGAGTATCAATAATTTCGCCACCATTATATTCAATTAAACTAACTTGTCGAGTAGTGTGCTTGCCCCGGTTAAGAAACCTTGATATTGCTTGCGTTTCAAAATGAGTTTTAGCTAAATAATTAATTAATGTTGTTTTTCCCACTCCAGTTTGACCAACAAAAAAACTTGTTTTGTTTTCAAATATTTTATCTAAATTATCAAAGCCAGTTTTGGTTTGATAGTTAATTTCAAAAACGTCATATCCCTGGTCTTTATAGAATTGAATTTTAGAATCTGAAGTTAGATCTTTTTTTGTCAGAATAATAATTGGTTTAACATTTTTATTCTCAACAATAATTAAAAACTTATCAACTAGTGAATAACTAAATTCAGGTTCAACTAGCGACATCACCACAATTGCCTGATCAACATTAGCAATCTTTGGTCTGACAAAAAAGTTTTTACGTTCCAAAATCTTAGTAATAAAGCTGCCAATTTCAAATTCAACATAATCTCCGACGATTGGGATAATATCAAGTAGTCGCAGCTTACCACTACCTCTTACTCGGTAAATTTTTTTGTCTTCGAATGATTTAACATCATAAAATCCAGCTAGTGATTTAACAATTTTTCCAATTGGCATACTAGATTACCTCACCCGCTCATAAACCTAAAACAATAATGGTAATCAAAATTATCAGTCCTCCAATGCTAAAAAACAAAATTGTAAAAAGCTTGCTTCTAAAGAAATTTTTAAAACCTTTTTTAGATAAATTAGCAGTCAATTCAAGGCGTTTTTCATCTGCTCTTTTAGGATCTAGACAACTTTCTAAATCTAGTAGTAGCTCTTTACAATTTTCATAACGCTGTGAAATTTTTTTGGCAGTACATTTAATAATTATGTTTTCTAAAGCCTGAGGAATAGTAATGTTGGTTTTTTCAATCTTGGGTAGTGGTGAATTAATTTGCTTCAACATTATATTCTGTGGTTCTTGGTCTGTAAATGGTACCTTACCAACTAACATTTCATACATAATGATTCCAAGCGCATACATATCGCTATGAATTGATGGTCCTTGAGCCTGAGTTAAAATTTCGGGAGCAATATATTGAACTGATCCAATGGTTTTATTAGCAGCAGTAACCCGAATAGTTTCCTCATCTAGAGAAATTCCGAAATCAATCAATTTAACATTATTAGTGCCATTTTCAATCAGAATATTACTTGGTTTTAGGTCACGGTGAATAATGTTTTGTTTATGAATATCAATTAATCCCTGACAGATTTCTTTAGCGTATAAAACGGCAATATCAGGCAAAAGTTTTTGATTTTTACGAATAATATTTTTAAGTCCTTCGCCATTAATTAGCTCCATGACATAAAATGATTCTTCAGTACTAATATGAAACATTAAAATTTTTACAACATGACGGCTATGAATTTTTTTTAGCACTTTACACTCATTGATAAATCTCATTCGACTTGATTCTGTTTGATTAGCTTCAACTGACAAAATTTTTATTGAATAACGGTTATTATCTTTTTTATAAGTAGCAGAATAGACTTGACCAAAACCACCCTGACCAATTAGTTGAAAGTCAGTGAAAAGACTATTTAGGTGCGGATAATTATTTAACTCTTTTTTTATCATTATTCAACTCCACGATCATTATTGTAATATTATCTTTTGATAAATTTCTTTTAGCGTATTCAATTAATAATTTGGTTTTTTCATCAAGTGACTTTTTTTCATCCTGAATAACTTGTTCAATGACTGGCTTATCAACATAATCATGTAACCCGTCAGAGGAAAGCAACACATAGCGAACATCGCATTCCGATCTTATGATAAAGTTATCATATTTAATTATTGTTGACGGACCAATGCAGCTAACGAGTTTATTAGCGTCTGGATGTTTAATTGCCATGTCAAAGTCAAGAATATTTTGTGAGATTAGTTGATTTAGTAAATTTTGGTCAGTCGTTACTTGATGGAGGAGACCATTGTAGACATAGGTTCGTGAGTCACCAACATTGAAGACATAAATTGTTTTATTAGCATTAAAAATTAGGCAAGCAGTCAGTGTCGTGCCCATATTTTTAAACTCTGGATTTTTATTAGCAAATTTGATTAAATTTTCCTTAACAAAAACTAAGGCTGCATTAAATCAAGCATTTATGCCATTTTTGTCATCAAATGCTATATCTTTAGGAAATGATTTATGAAAGTGTCTTGAAAGTAAACTAATAGTTAAATCAGCACACTTTGAGCCACCAAAATGTCCGCCCATACCGTCACATAACATTGCAAGAGTTCATTTTTCATTTTCAATAATTATGCCACGATCCTGGTTTTCATTTCTAACAATACCAATGTTTGTGTTAATGCTACATTTCATAAACTGATTAAGCTTTTCTCCCCTCAGTTTCATTTTCTTTTTTGAATTCAATAACTTTTTTAAATTCTTTTAGGATTATTTCACGAATTTTTGCAGCGGTTTCTTCAACATCGTCATTAACAACAACATGCTGAAATAAAGTTGAAAAAGCGATCTCTTCTTGGGCTTTGTTTAGACGTTTAATAATTAAATCTTCAGTTTCAGTATTTCTACCTTCAATTCTCTTTTCTAATTCAGTAAATGAAGGAGGCATTAGAAAAATTGAACAAATTTCGTCTTGTTTTCCCATTTTTTTATAATAGTCCAAAATTTGTTTAGCACCATTTGTTTCAATTTCCAAAAAAGGAATTTTTCCTTGTTCGCAAATTCGATCAATTTCAGAGTATAGAGTCCCATAGTAGTTATCAAAGTGCATTGAGTATTCGATTAAACGATTATCAGTTAAACAAGCATTAAAAGTTTCGCGTGAAACAAAATAGTAGTGAACTCCATCAATTTCACCTTCACGTGGCTGTCTCGTTGTCATTGAAACAGAAAGTTTTAGCTTTAAATCTTTTTGATCAAATAGGATTTTTTCAACCGTTCCTTTTCCAACACCACTAGGTCCTGTAAAGATAATTAATTTTTTTTCCATGTGTTCCCCCTTGTAATTAAGATTATTTAAATTGTGCATAGGTGATGTAATAGACAAATATTTTACCATATTTTTTATTCTTAATAATATTATATGTTCCACTATTAAACAAAAAATCATTGGCATCAGTCTCAACAATAACAAGTCCACCATAATTTAAAAGCTGCCTTTGAAAAATTGTATCTAAACATCATAACAGAAGTTTTTTGTCAATAAATGGTGGGTCGAGATAGATGTAGTCAAATTTTTCTTCGCGGTTTTGTTCAAGAAATTTTTGAGCAGTTATGTTAAAAGTATCTAGGTTCTCTTCACCCAATTTATTTTTATTTTCTAAAATAATTTTGTAAGCATTATAATCTTGTTCGACACAAATTGCTTTTTTAGCTCCTCTAGAAAGTGCCTCCAAACAAAAAGAACCGCTTCCTGAAAACAAGTCTAGAAAAATTTTGTCTTTTATTGAAAATTGGATTGAAGAAAAAATCGCCTCACGTACTCGGTCAATGGTTGGACGAGTAGTATTTTTACTTGGCTGTTTAAGGACTTGTGAACGATATTTTCCAGCTATTATTCTCAACATATTTGGATAATATTATATATTAACTTTGCCCATCTAAAGAAATAATGTTTAAATAAACTATTTACTAAATTTAGTTTTACAATTTTTCAATTTTGAATTAAAATATTATTTATTAACAGAGATTCAATCAAAGGGGGCACTAAAATGGATGAAGATAACAAGCAAAATGAACAAGAAGAAAACAAAAATCTAAATGGTGCTAACGACAGCTCAGATGCCGAAAATCAAGAAAAAAAGCAAGAAATTAAAAAAAATGACAGTGTTGAAAAAAATCAAAAAACAAAAAATGATTTAGAAGAAAATCTTGAAGATCAAAAAGATGAAATAGTAGAAAGTACAGTAAAAACAAAGAAAAGAGGTGGCGGCTTTTTTAAATTTTTATTATTAATTTTTGGACTAATAATTGTCGGCGGATTGGGATATGTTGGTTATCGTTATTTTAAAAACAACTTTGAAGATTATTCAAAATCCAGGATGATAAAAATTACCGATCCTGACGAAAAAGATGCCAAAAGATTCAACACAAAACTAATCAATAGTGTTGAAAATGAAAATCTTTTAGTGACTAATAGAGAATACAAATTTGGTAATCTATCAGTTATTGAATACCCTGTGGGCGAAGATGAAGATAAAAATTTGGTTTATTTTTTAGATGAAGAAGGAATTAAACTGTTAAATGAACTATTTAAGAAGAGAGTAAATTTTGGGCCAGAGTTAAACGCTCTAAATACCATTTACATAAATAAAAAAATTCCATATAATAATGTTAGCAATGCTAATGGCGTTTATCTACCATCCGAGTTTAGCATCTATCTATTTGTTGATAGCATTGTAAGAAGAGACAGCGCTTTTGTTACATGACCAGTGGAACAAAGAGTTGAAATGCTATTATCAGTACTAGCACATGAATACACACATCATATCGATAATGTTTATAACAAAAGTGTTAAAAGAGGCGACCCAAATTCAAATATTGACCTAGTTTATAAACTCGGAGATGAACAAAGAAAGAAAAAAGTTAATGAAATTGAAGCTAATAATAATAAGTTCTTATCGGAATTTCGAGCTAATTTAAACTACTTTGGAGCAGCTGGCGAAGATAATAATGATAGATTTATAAGAAATCCTAAAGATTTTCATCTTTCAAATGGCCAACCTATTTTTCGTGATTTCTCAGCTTATGATTTATTTAAATATGCAAATTTGGATAATAATGTAATTGATGAAAGACGATACAGCGTTTTTGAAAATCCCAACTCAAATTATTTTTTCAATAATGATGAACGTAATGGAGTATCTTTTGGAGAAAAAACTAACGGCGATCGAATTAGATATCTTTACTCATTTGAAGAACTTGTTCCAAGAGAACTACTAAAACTTGCTTATACCGCAAATCCTAATTTATACCGCAACAGAAGAGGATTTTTTAATTACTTATATTTTTCAAACCCTGCTTTCAGAAACCTTGGATCATCAGAGGTTTTCTTAACCGCCGTTGGTGATGATATTCTTAAAACGATCGGAATTGATCCAAGGGGAGTTAACAATAGTAATTTCAAAATCTTCTCTAACAACTGGGTCTTTGACGATGAACTAAGAAAATTCTTTAATAAAAAAGGTGAACTTCCTTATGAAAATATTAGAGGCGAAAATTTAAGAGCAAAAGGTTTATTCAAAGCCTATCTTGATTTAATGGGTTACCGTCAAACAATTAGCTACATCGGTAATGACTCAACAAAGTGAACTGAAACACGCAAAGACTTTAGCAATATTAATCTCGGTGGATATTTAAAAATTAACAAAAGTTTATTAACTAATTCACTACCTAACCATAAAATTAGTTTTCTTATTGACTCGCCTAATAAAGATCCACTAAAAATAAAACTTAATCCAACACAATATAACTTCATTGCCAAAAAATTTTGAAACCAAACATACACTGAAAATAAAATCGATAATTATACTGAACTATCAATTTACCCTGAAGAACCAAGCGACTATGAATATGTTGCTTACTATTCAGATTCAGTTGGCATCAATGAAATCAATAACTATGTGGATAGAAACGGCAAAATGAATATCAAACTATGAATCGATAAAAATGATGATGGTGAAGTTGATGAAAATGAAATCGAAAATCTTTTAAACCAAAACACCGGTAAGCAGGATTATAAAATTTGAAAAGATAATGCCAGAACAATCACTAATTATCGTCAATATATGAAACTTTTTGAAAACCAAAATGCCCTATCAAAAACTTATAAAATTGCAATCAAACAAAATGAAGACAATGATGAATTTTGATATGAATGAAAAAAATATTAACTATATAGTTTACTAGTTTTGAATTTCACAATTCGGTTTGTGAAATTTTTTAATTCGAAAAAAATAAAAAGGCCATTACAAAACCTTTTTATACATAGAATGTTCTAATTTAATTAGATCAAGAAAAGTATCGTCATATTTTAGATTATATTTTAAACAATATTTTCTTGCCATTTCCACTCAATACTCAAGACCTTGTTCAAGTGATTCTCACTGTCTTAAAATCCCAGCATTAGGTGTCGTTGTTTGTGCCATTACAATTAAATAATGTAAGAAAAAATGCTCTTCAGCTGTAACTAAAATTGCTTCTGATGTACGATATTCTTTCATACGTGAAAAAATTGCCCCTGAGATTTTAATTTCATCAATGTGGTGTCTTTGATATTTTCATAGTTTAGTTTTGGGATCTAATGAATTATTGGCATAATATCTAATTGCTAATTTGTTATATGGCTTGATAATGTGAATAAATTCACTTTTATCACTATTTAACTCTTGAATAATTTCATAGTAGATTTTGACATATTTATTATCAGAATTTTTTTTAAGTCAGAAAGGATCATAAAGATTCTTTTTCTGTTTTGAAACCGGAATAAAAACAGTTTTCTTTTCAGGGTCAAAAGCACGACCAGATTCAGCTAAACTAGTGTTATATGATTTAAATTTAATTGCTAAAGCAACAATAATAATGACTGCCGCAATTCCAACTAATATCCCTATAATAATTTTTGTCATCATTTCTCTTTTCTTATAAAAAAGTATATTATAAAAGCGCTACTGTTCAAGGTCAACTCCAAGCTCAATTAAATAATCACGAACTTTTATTGCTTCCTCAAATTTTTTATTCTTTGCTAAATCTTTCATTTTGTATATCATTGAATTGATAAATTTTTTATTGTGAATCATTTTCGTGTAGTCTTTTTCATTTAGCAACTTATCAAAAATTTCGTCATCATGCTCCGATTTAGGAATAGCTTTAATAATAGTTTGTGGAGTAATGTTGTGTTCCTGATTGTATTTGCTTTGGATTTCTCGCTTATGTTTATTATCCTCAATTGCCGCTTTCATACTACTCGTAATTTCATCAGCAAAAAAGATAACTTTACCATTAACATTTCGTGCTGCCCGGCCAACAATTTGAATTAAACTTCGAGCATCACGCATTAATCCAGCACTATCGGCATTTAGAATACACACTAAACTAACTTCTGGTAAATCAATACCTTCACGTAGCAGATTAATTCCAATTACTACGTCAAATTTTCCAATTCTTAATCCTCTTAGAATCTCATTTCTCTCAAAAATCTTAAAACGGTCATGAATATAAGCACACTTTATTTTATGCTCTTGAAAGTAAAGTGAAAGCTCCTCAGCATTCTTCTTAGTTGTAGTTAAAATTAATGTTTTCTCTTTTTTATTAATTTGCTCCTGGATTAAATCATAAAGTTCGATAATTTGATTTTTCTTTGGTTTGATTTCAATAATTGGATCTAACAATCCGGTTGGGCGAATATATTGAGTTATAACCTCACCTTCAGTTCTGTCAAGTTCATACTCGCCTGGTGTTGCAGACATATAAATTCTTGGAAAGTTAAAATTTTCATACTCAAAGAACTTTAATGGACGGTTATCTAAAGCTGATGGCAATCTAAATCCATATTTAACTAAAGTTTCCTTACGTGACCGATCACCATTATACATTCCATTTATTTGTGGAATCATTAGATGACTTTCATCGATAAAAATAATTGCATCTTGTGGTAGATAATCAAACAATGTATAGGGACGTTCACCAGCCGACCTTCCGTCAACATAGCGAGCATAGTTTTCCATTCCGTTTACATAGCCAAACTCTTTAATTGAATCAATATCATTCAATGTTCTATCCTTAAGTCTTTGTGCTTCTAGTAATTTATTTTCATTTTTAAAATATTCAATTTGATCTTCTAGCTCAATTTTGATTGCTTCACAAATACTCTCAATATTATTAGGATTCACTGTATAGGTGGTGGCCGGAAAGATTGTAAGTGACTGTTGTGATTTAATTAAACTTTTGGTCAATGAATCAATTAAAGAGATGTTTTCAATTTCATCGCCAAACATCTCAATGCGAATATTATAATCTGAACTATAACCCGGACATATTTCGATGACATCACCTTTTGTATAAAACTGTCCACGACTTAATTCGCCTTGATTGCGCTCATATCCCATTTGGATTAATTTGATCAATAGTTCTTTACGACTAATTTTTAAATTGTTTTCAATCGGTAGAAAATTTTTTCGGTATTCTACTGGGTTAAATTCACCATAAATTGATGCAACTGAAGCAACAACAATTGTGTCATGACGAATGCTTAATGCATTGATCGCTGACATCCTCATCGCTTCCAATTCTTTATTATTTTTACTTGTCTTTTCAATGTATAGATCTGACTTTGGTAAATATGCTTCAGGTTTATAATAATCAAAATAGGAAACAAAGTATTCAACTCTGTTTTCTGGAAAAAGTTCTTTTAATTCACTGTATAGTTGACTTGCCAAGGTTTTGTTATGACTAATTATTAAAGCTGGTCGATTGACCTGATTAATTACATTTGCGATGGTAAATGTCTTACCAGATCCTGTTACTCCAAGTAAAATTTGATGGTGTTTATTTTCTTCTAAACCTTCTACTAGTTGCTTTATTGCCTCAATTTGGTCTCCGGCTGGCTGGTATTTTGATGTCAGTTTAAGATTATTCATATTGATAATTTTAATTGATTATATTCATTTAGGATATAAGTTTTTGTTAAATGTGGTAAAATCATTTTTATGTCTAATAAAAATAAAAAAATAAGAAGAATTGGTTTGGGATTGGTAGCAGCAGTTATAACTCCTGCCGTTTTAGGATTAGCAGCGATTGCTTGCAGCCGTGAAAGTGCTAATGATTTTGCCAGTCAATTTCTATTAGGGCCTAAAGCTAAAGACTATTATAATAGTACAACCAAAACTTTAGATCTCTCACAAACAAATTTAAAAAGCATTCCGCAAGCAGCCTTTTCATTAAAAACAATGCTTAGAATTTTTACCATTAATAGAGAACAAACCAGAAACGAAATTGCTAGTGGAATTTTTAGTGATAATACAATTAACATTGAAAGAATTATTTTGCCAGAATCACTAGAACTAATTGAAAAAGCAGCATTTGCTGAATTAAGCTCATTGAAAGAAGTTACCTTTGGCAACAACCTTAAGGAAATACAGGATGAAGCTTTTGACAAAACTTCAATTGAGAACTTAATTTTACCAAGCAAAATATCAACAATTGGAAAAGGTGCTTTTAGAAGCAATAAAATAAAATTTGTTAACATGAAGGATTTATCTCAATTTACAATTTTAAAAAGTGGAGTTTTTGCCAATAATTTACTGACTGAAATTGACTTATCAAGAGTAACAAAAATTGAAGATGGTGCCCTATCACAAAATAAATTTGCGACTCTAACATTGCCAACAACATTAACTAATGTAGATATTGATTTTCTAGATTATACCTATCCTAAAAATCAAGTTCCACCAAAAGTTAAACTAACTATTTTAGACAAAACAACTTCTGACAAATTCAAAGAAGCAATATCAAAAGACCCATCGCATTTATTTGAAATCGTTGAAAATTAATGCATTAAAAATTATTAAATTAGCTAATTGAAACACTCCTAGCAGGGAGTGTTTTTAGATAACAACTTCAAAAATTATAAATAATTAAAATTAAACATGAAAAACACATTTTTTTATAAATTAATATTTAATTTATATAATAAAAAAATTACAAAAAAATTTTAGAAAAAGAAAAAAATACTAAAATTAAATTTATGAAGAAAAAAAATATTAAATGGTTAGCAATTTTACCATTAACAATTGCCGCTGTTCCGCTAGTTGCATTATCATGTAAAAAAGAAGATCCAAAATTAACAGAAGCAAAGAATAATGCTATTAAAGTCATTGAAACCATTCCTGGCCTAAGTGCAGAGAAAAAAGCTGAAATAAAGAAGCAAATTCAAGCTATTAAAACAGAAGAAGATGTTAAGGGTCTAATTTCGAAGCTTTTAAAAATAGCCCAATAATTTGGAACATAAAGAAAATTAAGTTATCAAATTTAAATTACTAAATTGAAAATTTAAATAAAGATGATAATACTTAAACTTTCATCAAAAACACTCCTAAGCAGGGAGTGTTTTTAAATTATATTTTCAAAAATTATAAATATTTGGAGTTACAGATAACAAAATTAAATTATTTATAAATTAATGAATTAATTTATATAAAAAATTTATTTACAAATTTTGAAAAAAAAAAAAAAACAATATACTTAAAATTATGAAGAAAAAAAATATTAAATGGTTAGCAATTTTACCAATAACAATTGCCGCTGTTCCGCTAGTTGCATTATCATGTAAAAAAGAAGATCCAAAATTAACAGAAGCAAAAAATGCAGCTATTATAACAATTGAAGGCAATCCCTTTTTAAGTGCGGAGAAAAAAGCTGAAATAAAGAAGCAAATTCAAGCTGCTAAAACACCAGAAGAAATAACCAAAGCAATAACTTCAAATATATCAAATGCACTAACTCAATAACTAAGGACAGTATGAAATCAAGTTATTAGACTTGATTTTTTCTTAAATTAATCTAAATATTTGCCTTTATTTAACAAAAATTGTCTTAGTAATTGCTATTGATATAAAAATAATAATTAAATTAATTGACTTATCTTGATGTAATTAAAAATAATAAAAAATCACCTAATCAATAGACAAAGTGATTTTAAGTATTAAATCCATCAACAAAAATTGACACAAATTAAGCTATTCTTCAAATGAATCAGTGCTTGAACTCATATATTCTGTGAAATTTGATAAATCTTCCATTTTGAAAATGTGTAAACTCACTAAAGACTCAACATATCAATCAATTTTTTTAAGGTGTTGGATTGCTTGAAAAATTTGTTTAAGATTATTAATTGAACGTGAAAAGTAAAAACTGTTTGATAGTCAGTGAAACCCGTAATGTCTCAAAATATCTCTAACATCTTCATATGCTTGTTTGTAGTTTTTTTCCAGCCCATAAGCCTTTTTTAGAACTTCTTTATTTAAATAAAAAACTAATCCATACATATTTTAATCTCCATATAATTGTAATAAACGAACTTTTTTATTATAGCACAAATTGAATACATATTTTTTTAGCAAGGAAATAAAGCCAAAAAAATATTATAATTAAGGCTTTTTTTATTTCGATTGCTTAATACAAAGATGATTTATAGGTATCTTAATTTAGATTTTTATAGTAAAATATACATATTGAATTTTATTTGGATAGTTGCTTGAGTGGCCGAAAAGGTTAGTCTCGAAAACTAATAATGTCGAAAGACATTCAAGGGTTCAAATCCCTTACTATCCGCCATATGTGAAAACAAAAAAATGAGCCATGCGCTCATTTTATTTTTCTTCGTCAATCAGCTTTTTTGCCTCATGTAAATTAACGGCAAAGAAAGTTGTAACTCCACGCTTTTGCATGGTAGCACCATAAAGTTTGTCAACTCTTTCCATTGTTCCTTGACGGTGAGTAATAACAATAAATTGAGTATCAATTTTTAAACTTTGTAAAAACTCAGCGAAACGAATAACATTTGCCTCATCTAAAGCAGCTTCAACTTCGTCTAAGATACATAGTGGTAAAGGTTTCGCTTTAATAATTGAGAATAGTAGTGAAATTGCGATTAGGGCTTTTTCACCGCCTGAGAATAACTTTAGATTTCGAATTGATTTGCCTGGAGGCTGAGCAATAACGTCAATTCCACTTTCTAAAACGTTGTCTGGATCGGTGTATCTAATCTCAGCCATACCGCCACCAAACATTCTTGAAAATACATGTTTAAATTCACCATTAACTAATTCAACAGTCTTAGTAATTCTTTCAATAATGATTTTATCCATTTCATCAATTGCTTCCTCAATGGTTAATTTTGCAGCAGCAATTTCTTCTTGTTGTGATTTAACATCATTATATCTACTTTCAACTTCTTCAAGTTGTTTAATTGAATCTAGATTAACATGTCCTAGTTCTCTTATATCTTGTTTTAAATTATTAACTAAGGTACGAGCAACTTCAAAATCAATGCTTGGGTTATAGAATTCTTTAGCTGTTTCAAATAGCATATTATACTGCTCTGATAATCTTTGTTTTGCTTGTTGAATAATTGATTCTGCTTTTGTTTTTTCCGCAATTTTTTCAGCATTAGATTTTAGTAGTTGGTTAAGCTCTGAGTTAACCTCAGCTTTTTTACTATTCATTAAGTAAAATTCTTTTTTAGAGCTGTAGTATAAATCTTCTTGACTTGTCTTCATTGCTAGCAGATCACTTCTATCAATTGTAAGTTTTTGAATCTGAGCAGCAATGTCAACAACTTGTCCTTCTGAGAATATTTCATTTGATACTGATTGATATTTAACTTTTAGTTCATCAAATTTTTCTAAAGCTAAATCATATTCTTTCTGATGATTTGCTCTTTCAATGGTGTAGTTTGATAGTAAAGCAGTTTCTGAATCTTGCTCATGTTGAATTTTTGATAATTTTTCATTTAATGTGGCAATTTTGTTTTTAATTGCAGGTACTAGTTCTTCTAGTTGTTTAACTTGTTCATCAACACCAAAAATGGAAATATTTTGACTAACTTGTCCACCTGACATGACACCACCAACACGAATGATGTCTCCATCAAGTGATACAACCATATATCTTTTTTCTAATAGTTTTGATAGTTTACTTGCATTTTCAATTGTGTCGCAAACTAAAATGTTACCAAGCAAGAATTTCTTTAGGACATCAAATTCAGATTCAGTTGATGCTAGATCAGATGCAATCCCAATAAAACCTTTTTGAGTTTTAGCAACAATGATGTGTTGCTCATTAACAAATTTGGGACTAATTGAACTTAGTGGAATAAATGTTGCTCTACCACCATTATTATCCTTTAGGAAGTTAATGGCTTTAACAGCGGTTTCTGGTGTGTCAACAACAATATGTTGAATTGCCCCAGCTAAAATTGTTTCAATCGCACGAGCATAAGTATTTTCAACAGCAATTAATTCACTAACTAAGTTTTTATAACCTTTAAATAAGTGAGCATTTTCAACAATATTTTTAGTTCCTTTAGCTAGATTAGTACGGTTTGATTTCATTTCCTCAATAACGTCTAATTTAGATTTTATTTTGTTAAGCTTATCAGTATCAGATGAGATATCATGTTTAATTGTTGCAATAATTGCGGCACGGTTTGAGGTTGATGCTTGTAATTTTTCAATATCTTCTTTTTTCTTTTGAATAAATTCTTTATAACCTAGGATTTTAGTGTTAATGGTATTTAGTTCCATTTTTAGAGCTTCTGCTTGCTCTTTTGCAGTGGCAATAAGTTCACCATTTATTAACATCTCACGGTGTTTTTCTTCTTTAGCACTTCTAATTTCCAAATTACTGATTTCTGAATTAATTTCATCTAAACGACCGGTAATATTTTTAATATTTTCTTCTAAATTTTGGATAATACCAGTTTTTTGCTTGATGGTTTGTTCATACATGATGACTTTTGATTCAAGATCTTCACGGACAATATCATATTCCCTTGCCTCAGTTTTTAGCTGCTCAAGTCTTTCAGAGTAGTGCATAAAATCGTGAACTAATAAAGTCACTTCCACATCTTTTAGTTGTTCTACTTTTGATTTATATATTTTAGCCTTTTCAGCTTGTCTTTGTAGTGGTCTCAGCTGTCTTTCAAGCTCTTCAACTAAAATAACAATTTGATCTAATGCCTCTTGTGTTCTTTCAAGCTTCCTCTGTGCTTCAATTTTTTTTGAACGATACATCGATGTTCCGCTAGCTTCTTCTAAAATTTCTCTTCTTCTTTCAGGAGTAGCTTCAGCAATATCGGAGATTGTTCCTTGACCGATAATTGCTAAACTTGATTTTGAAATCCCACTTTGCATGGCAATTTCTTTAATGTCTCTTTGTCTAGCAACCTCTGAATTAATGTAGTATTCATTGCTTCCTTTACCACGATTTAAGACCCTTGAAATGGTAAAGAAATCATGCGGGATATCACAAGCACGATCGCGATTATCAAATGTTAATATTACCTCAGCACGGTTCATTTCTTTTTCAGTTTTTGAACCAGCAAAGATAACATCTTCCATGTTATCCCCCCGTAAAACTTTCGAACTAGTTTCACCTAATACTCATCTTATTGCATCATTAATATTTGACTTTCCTGAACCATTTGGACCAATGATTGCTACCACACCACCATCAAATTTTAATGTAACTTTATCAGCAAATGATTTAAATCCATGAGCTTCAACTTGGATTAATTTCATATCTATCCTTTCAATTTATTAAAATATCTATTTTGTTAAAAGATACTAATTGCTAAAATAATTATAATAATTTTGTTATCAATTTCTTAAATTATGTAAAAAATAGCCAATGTCAAATTAAGAAATTGGTCTAATAAAAAGATAAAAAAATGCTTTTAACTAAGTTAAACATTAGCACAATTGCCAGAGTTTAAATTTTAGTTAAAGCATCTAATGCTGCATTTTTTTCAGCTTCTTTTTTTGAGTTTCCAGTACCGCTACCGTATTTCATTTCATTCACGAAAACACTGCTTTTAAAAAGTGAATTCTCAATAGCATGAGTTTCATATTCAATTTTATTAGCGCCAGAAATTTGAATTAATTCTTGAAATTTTGATTTAGGATCTTTTAGTGATTTTTTAGAGAAATTTTCAATCTCCTTTTTTAAGAGATTAGAAATAAACTGATAGGTTTTTTGAAATCCAAAAACAAGATACACGGCTGCAATCATCGATTCAAAAATATCTGAATCGGTTTTTATATTCTTGCCATTTATAAAGGCATTTTTTGAAGCCCTGAGTAGCGATGGCAATCCCATTTTTTCAGATCAATATCCTAGATTTTTTTTATCTACAATTGACGACCTTAGTGCTGTTGCATCACCTTCATTAAATTTAGGAAACTTGCGGAAAATGATATCACTGACAACGAATTGTAAAACAGTATCGCCTAAAAATTCTAAATACTGATAGCTCTCCGCTCTTTTGTGTTCATTAGCATAGGTTTTATGGGTAAAAGCCCGGTAAAAGATTTCATACTGCTCTTCTTTTAGTGAATCTTCGTTATCCAATCCTCAGCTCTTTAAAGCATCTTTAATTTTTAACTCAAATTGCTGATTGTCACTACTCATTATTTTCCTCATTAATTAATTTAAGCTTTTCAATAATATTTTTATCAATTGCAAGTTTGATTTGGTTTAGGGCATTATAGAAGGCTAAATCATCACTACCACCATGTGCCTTAACGACGATTTTTTCTAGTCCAACAATAAATGCGCCGCCAGTATTACGATAATCAAAACGATCTTTTAATTTCTTAAAATGTTTTTTAACCAATAGCGCGCTCATTTTGGTAATAAAATTGGTTAAAAATATTCCTTTCAACATTTTAGAAAATGCCAAAAATGAACTTTCTAGTGTTTTTAAGAAGATATTACCGGCATATCCATCAGCAACTAGAATATCAACCTCACCATTAATGGCAGATTCAGGCTCTACAAAACCTTTAAAAATAAATTTATCTTGGTCATTTTTAATAAGTTCATATGCCGCCTTGGCAACATCATTACCTTTATAATGTTCTGTTCCAATATTTAATTGACCAATTACAGGATTTTTTTTACCATATATTGCTTCATAGTATTGAACTGATATTTTTGCTCACTCTAATAAATATTCTGGTTTAACATTAATATTTGCACCAACATCTAAAACTAAAATGTTTTTATCCTTAGATGTTGGGACAATAGGCATAAAAGCAGGTCGTGAAATTCCGGGCAGTCTTTTAATTTTTAGTGAAGATAGAATAATAAAAGATGCACTATCTCCACTGCTTAAAATTCCATCAGCACTTTGTGATGAGAGCAATTCAAATGCCTCAAACATTGAAGAATTAGCCTTTAAAGCATCTCTTGGACTTTCTATTTTTTTAGCGATATCATTATTTTCAAAAATTTCATATTGTTGCTGATTAACATCGACAAATTCTTTTTCAATCATTTCACGATTGCCAACTAAAATTAATTTGTAATCAGGATTTTCAGATAAAAATCGTTTAGCCCCTCTAATAGCGAAGCATTGACCATTATCGTTATTTAATAAATCGAAAACAATTTTTTTCATAGATATACCTCCTATTCAACTGATACAAGATAAGGATAAATACTTTGTCCACCTGATAGCACTTCCACAGCCACGTCATAATTAATTTCAATATAATCTTGAATTTCTTTAGCATCTGTTTCGGAAACATCTTGTCCATAAATTATAGTTACTAACTGTGAATCTTCACTAATTAAGTTGTCAATTAGTTTTATTGCAGCCTCGTTTCCAGTTTTCGCAGTATCACGAAGTTCATTGTTAGCAATAACCATATATTCACCATTTCTAATTTTGATTCCATTTAGTTTAGTATCCTTAATTGATGGGGCAACTTCACCATAGCGCACATTTTTAATCGCATCATTCATCAAGTCACGATTTTCAGCAACTGAATTAGTTGCACTAAAATTAATAGCAATTGGTAGTGTTTGTGCTTGTGATTTGGTTGGAATAATGATCACTTCTTTGTTTCTAACAATTGTTGCTGCTTGTTGAGCTGACAATGTGATATTAGAGTTGTTTGGTAAAATGAAAACAGTTTGCGCATCAACTTTATTAATCGCATCGACAATATCTTGAATTGAAGGATTATTAGTTTGCCCACCCTCAACAACATAAGCGACACCCCGCTCTTTCGCCAGTTCGATAATTCCTTGTCCAGTGTTACATGAAATTAAAGCGCAAGGATTTTTTTTGATATTCGAGGTTACTTCATCTTTATTAGAAGTGCGCTTTTCAGCGTTTTCCTTGCTTTCATTAGCTTGAATTGTCATATTCTCAATTTTTATTTTAAGAAATTGACCTCATGAGTTAACTAAATTTAAAACATTGCCGGGGCGTCTTGTATGAATATGTACCTTTAGTAAATTGCCATCATTAATTAGGACAAGGGAATTGCCGTTCTTCTCTAATTTTTTGGTCAGTGCATTTTTGTTTAAAACAAAATCATTATAAAATTCCATAATAAATTCTGTACAGTAACCGAATTCACCATTGAATACTTCAGTGTCAGCAATGAATTTATCAATTTTTTCCTCTGTATAAGATAGTTCAATTGGCTTATTATCGAAATAAGAGGCTATTCCTTCAAGAATAGCATACAAACCTTCACCACCAGAATCTGTTACTCCTACTTCTTGTAATACAGCTAAAAGTTTAGGAGTGTTATCGCAACTTTTACGCGCTAGCTTAACTGCAGCTTTGAAAACTTCATCAACACTAGCATCCATAGTAACTTGCTCTTTTAGTCCTTCAGCAACTTCTCTTATAACTGTCAAGATTGTTCCCTCTATTGGTTTTAAGACAGCTGTATAAGCAGATTTTGAAGCATTTTCAAACGCCTTGATAATATCAAACACTGTTGCATCAATTTTATTTTTAAATCCAATAGAAAAACCTTTAAAAATTTGACTTAAAATAACTCCAGAGTTTCCCCTAGCTGACATTAACATATTTTGTGATATCCTTTTTGATACTTCTGAGATCTCAACAATATCCTCTTTTATTTCATTAATTGAGGCTATCGTTGATGCCATGTTACTTCCAGTGTCACCATCAGGAACTGGAAAGACATTTAAAGCATTAATAGCATTCTTTTTGTTTTGCAAGTTATTAGAAGCGGAAAGTAATGCTTCTTTTCAAATTTTTCCTGTAATTTTTCTCATTATTTAGTTCCCTTAATATAAATTGTTAAACTTCCTAAATTCAATTTTTCTTTTTTGAAAAAATGGGAGATATTTTGATACATTTCTTCGACAATGTTTTTTGCACTAATGTTCGAAATCAAAACTAAGCCAACAATAATGTTAACTGTTTGATTATCATCTAGAAGATCAATTATTAACCCAGAGTTCTCTTTAGAGCCAGATTCATAATCATTTAAAACTTCGATCTTTGAGATTCCAGCAATAGTTCTAATCGCATATGATACGATTTTGTGAATGTTTTCAACTTTTTCCATAATTTACCTTGTGATATATGATTTTTTAATTGGAAATGAAGCGGTTAATTTAGCAACTTCTTTCTTTACAACTTTTAGAAGTGCTTCATTATTAGGATCTCTTAAAACTTTATCAATTAGATTAGCAACAATAATAAATTCTTCTTCTTTAAAGCCACGTGAAGTCATGGCGGCTGATCCTAGTCTAATTCCACTTGAAATCATTGGCGATTCAGTGTCATTTGGAATTGCATTTTTATTAACGGTGATATTAACTTTCGAAAGAACTTCAACAGCTACTTTTCCATTAATATTATATGTGGATTTAACATCAATCATAAAGAGATGATTCTGGGTTAAACCAGAAATAACTTTAGCACCTTTGTTAATAAAAGTTTGACAGAACACCTGCGAATTAACTAATAGTTGTTCTTGATATAGATTAAATTCTGGCTGCAAGGCCTCATAAAAGCTAACAGCTTTGGCTGCTATTTGGTGGAATAGTGGTCCACCTTGATAGCCAGGGAATACTGAACGATTGATCTTTTTATAAATTTCTTCATTGTTAGTCATAATAATTGCACCACGAGTGCCTCTTAAGGTTTTGTGAGTTGTTGTCATGATAACATCAGCATATGGTGAGGGTGAGGGATGTTTGCCAGCAATGATTAATCCTGAAATGTGTGAAATATCAGCAAATAAATATGCACCAACTTCATCACAGATTTTTCTAAATTTATCAAAATGAACAATTTGCGAATAAGCAGAGTAACCGCAAATTATCATTTTGGGTTTTATTTCTTTAGCAATTTTTAGGATTTCGTCATAGTCAAGAATTCCTTCACTATTAACAGTGTATGTATATGATTCGTAAAATAAACCACTGAATGAAATTCGATATCCATGTGTTAGATGTCCACCCGAATCAAGTGACAGTCCTAGTACCTTATCACCAGGTGAAAGAAGCGACATATAAACTGCAGCATTAGCTACACTACCAGAATATGGTTGAACATTAACATAATTAACATTGAAAAGTTTCTTTGCTCTTTCTTGAGCAATAGTTTCAATTTCATCAACATATTCGCAGCCACCATAATATCTTTTACCAGGATATCCCTCCCCATATTTATTAGTTAAGCATGAACCCGCTGCTTTTAAAACATCTTCAGATACATAATTCTCTGAAGCTATTAATTCAATGTTATCGCTTTGACGTTTGTTCTCTAAATTTATTAATTGCTCAATATCTTTATCTAATAAACTAATTTTTTTATACATACTACTCTCCTTAAAAATAAACAATAAAGACTAAACTTGTTATATAAGTCTAGTCATTTATTAGTCTAACAACGATTTATTTTTTAACTCTTCTTCTTGCATCATTGCATATTGTTTTTGACTTTTAATTTTTAAAATCCTTTTAGTTAACAGCAAAATTGGGATTGCTAAAAACGCTAAACCTACAGCTGGTATAACTCTAACATATCATGTATCAACGCCACTTGAAACTAAAAATGAATTCATCGCAAATGTAATTGGAATCAAAAAGTGTAAGGATTCCGGGCGCAAAAATTTAAACTTTCAGACTAATAGACAAACAATAGTAATTTGAATTGCTGACATACCAAGTGCTATTAAGAGTTCGCCAGATCATCTATCAATTGATTTTGTTTGAGAGAATATTCATCCATCTTTACCCACAAAGATAAATAACAAAAATGAGGGGATTGCGATTAACAGTAATCCTGTTAGTGCTATTTTTCAAGAATTTGACAATTGTTTTTTAGGTTTTTGATCAACGACTTGATAATTTTTTATATTAATTTTTTTGTTTTTTCACTTTTTATTATTTGACATGAATAACTCCTTTTACATAAAACATTATTAATTTTATCAAAAATTACTTATTTGTTTTTGCAAATTCAAAACACACTAACTTGTTTTTTAAAGAAAATAACAATTATTTTATTGATTTTACACATTAATTTTAATTAGTTAGCCTCTAGACTAAAAAACTAAACCCAATAATAGTTAGGGGGTTGCTAATAAAATTTTCGAAAGTAAAAAGAATAATATTTTTCAAAATTGCATTAAGAGAGGAGTATAATTATCTAATACCAGATTATTCAATCTTTGGTTTTTCCAAAAATTTATGAAATTTACAAAAAAATTAAAGTATGAATAACTGAATCTCTATATTTGTATAACTACTTTAATTAATTTGTGTCAATTTGGTATTAGAAAGAACATTAAACTATTTAATGTATGAGTTTTACAAAATGACAACATTTAAAAAAAATAGTATCAACTATACTACTTCACTTGCCCTCTCCTTAATAGGATCAGAGGCTTTCAAACTTGGTTCATCGATTTTTATCTATAAATTCACTGGTAATTTGTGACTAGTAACACTTCTATATTTATTCATTCAGCTACCTTCAATTTTAGTTTATATTTTTAGTAGCAAAATTGTTCAAAGAATAAAAAATAATAAATTAGTACTGCTTTTATCGGATTTAACAAGTGTTATACTGCTCATTCCTAGTCTAGTTATATTTTTCCTTACTGAAAATAAATCTATTCTTTCAATTGTCTTGATTGTTTGCAGTTCAATATTGGGATTTATTAATGCTTTTCGGTTTGTATTTCTAAAAAATATTGTTTATTTTATAACTAACAATAATGAAGAACTAAAAACTATTAACATTGCTAACTCATTTGCGACATCATTTGGTTTTCTACTTTCAGCAATATTATCATTTTTCCTTTTTAAAAATATTCAATTTTACTGACTTGTAGTTATGAATATGGTATCGTATTTAATATCTGGAATTTTATACTTCACTTTGAAGGTAAATAAAACAGCCACAGACTTTCAAAGCAATGATCAAAGCAATAAAATTATCACAAAACGCAGTGTGTGAAAATCATGAATTTTTATCCTCTCAGGATCATTGATAATTGGCGTATTTTTATATCCAAGAACATCAGGGCTTTCGCAGTTTTTTTCAAATGTAAATAACTTTAAAATTGATAGCTGAGGATTTTATCTTTCGATAATTTTTACAGCATTTTCACTTCTAGGGGTAATTACGTCATTTATCGTTAAAAAATACATTAAGAATCAAACACTATTTATTGTTATTGTGGCAATTATTATGGGGATATTAAACTTTGTATGATTACTATTTATATCCTCAAATGAAAATGGATATTTTATTAGCTATGTGATTATAACTTCAATTCAACAATTTCTTTTTTCAATTTTTATTTCAATTTTTTACACACTTTCATTCCAATTGTTTGACAGTAAAAAATTTCATAAACAAAATGGATTATCAATTGTGTTTAGAATAATTGTATCTTCAATACTAACAGTATTCTTCACAATATTAACAACAAAACTTAGCTACATATACAGCTTTATTCTTTACTCGATTATTATCATAGTATCATGTTTAGGTATTGTGTTAACAATCTATGATTGAAGGCAAATGAGAACTAAAAGATTCTACAATAGTTCAGAAATTTTAGAAGATTATAAAAAAACAACCAACAGCGGATTAAGCAAATTTGAAAAAGATGCCTTAAACACCGCTATTACGAAAGAAACTAAAGTTCAAAGAATTCTCGAAATAGGCTGTGGTACAGGGAGAGTTTCTCTTGCCTTAAGACAACTATTTCCAGAGGCTGAAATTGATGCTATCGACATTGCTAAAAAATTACTACTCGAAGCTCCAAGTGATAAAAATATTAACTTTCAATTAGCTAATATTTTAGATTATGAGCAAGGAAGCAAATATGACTTAATAATATTTAGTGCTAATGGTTTATCAAACATTATAAGTAAATGTGATGTTCGAAAACTATTTAAAAAAATTAGACTACTACTAAAAGATGTAAATAGTCACTTCATTTTTACAATCCATGACATTTTTGCATCTGATGAAGAAAAAGATTTCTGAATCAATAAAATAAAAATTAATGAGCAAGAAATTTTCTCAAATAAAAAGATCCTCGACTATGAAAAACATGGAATAAAAAATAAAAATAGATTTTATAGCCCAGAGGATATGATAAAAATTCTTGATGAATTTAAATTTAAAATAAACAATTCTTTTAAAACAAAAACTAAAACTAATGAAAACTTACTGCTAGAATTATCTGGCCCTTGCATTTTTTATGATATTTCAAAATTAGATTAAAAATTGCTACTAAATTAATTAATAATAAGGCAATTCTTTTGAATTGCTTTTTTTATAAGCAAATTTCTACAATTTTAATGTAGGAATTTGCAAAAAACTAATACAAAAAAATAAACAATTTTTTCAAAAATTAAAAACCTAACACAATAAAATTTAATATTTATACATTTTTAGATGTACTTTAAAGCAATTTTTTTTATTAAAAGTTAATAAATAAGATCATTATACTATATATGCTACATTATTTATATATAATATATATATAAATATAATTAACATAATTAAGGAGAGAAATGATATTTGCTTATGATACGCATCTTGAACAAACAAACAATTTACAAAAATTTTATATTTCAGTAGATGAAAGAGAAAAAATTCAAAAGTTTTCAACAATAAGCGAAAAAGAATTATTTAGATATTTGGAACTTGAAATATTTAAATATGACAACACTACTAATTATCGATTAGAGAAAGTTAAATATTTTTCTGATGTTAATGGTAATCCATATTTATATGTTGAATATAATCCTGTTGGGTCCCTTGTTTTGTCATTAATAAATAATGAAAGTTTAATTATAAATGTTTTAGATAATAGTAAAAAAATTAACAAATTAAACAAGAATAAAATTTATTCATATGATTTCTCTAAAAATTTATTTTTTGAAATTAGTAAGGAACCAAAATTTAATAAAGATAACGAATTTGCAAAAATATTGACAAACAAAAAAATAAATATAGAAAAGACTTTAAATGATAAAAATTTAATTTATAAAAAAAATCAATTGCTACTTAAAAAATCAACAAAATTTGCACAAACAATGCCTTATGTTCCCAACTCTATCGATCCTGCCAAAAAAATAATAAAGGCGCAAAAGGAAGTTCCACACGCATGATTTTTTAAAACATTAACGACAGATTTTGGATATGCAGACCCAAAGGATTTTAACTATCATGACCCTTGAGAAAGAGGCTTGTGTCATTATGTTGCTGCGGCAATATTACTTCAATACGGACAACTATTTTTATCGCAAAACACATTTAGTAAGCAACAATTAGAAAAATATTATACAAAACCAGAACGTTCAAAAAAACTTAATGATCTTGTCGGATATCCAACAGTTCCGAAGGTTAACAAACAGCTTGTTTATGACCTATGACATAAACATGGTAAGGAAGCCTTTTTTACAACATCAGCTTATCTTGTGTCAACAATTTATTCATTATTGAACGTAGACTTGGCTGAAAAAGGTGAATACCCATTATACATACAAAGAAGGTCAGCTGGTTGAATAAAGCCATGAAAATGAATAAATGATGGTAAACCTTGTGTAGTATTCGGTAATATTCCCACCATGGACAATGAAAAATCATGACATGCAATTATTGTATATGGATATTTTGATAATGGCAATAAATGTTTGGCTCATTTTGGTTGGGAAAATCATAGCCAGGTTATTATGAGTTCTTCTCTTTCGGGACAACTATGACTACTTGGAGTATCAGCATATAATGGAAAACCAACAATTGCTGACTCAAGCTATTTTAAATATAAGGATAAAAACATCGACCTAAACCAAAGAAAGGATTTAGATAGTTAATATGTCACCTATTTCTACATCACTTACACTACCGTTATTATTTAAAGTCAAAAAATCAAAAAAGAGAAATTTCGCCGTGTTTTTAACTTTACTAATACAAATAATTTTTACCATTTTTTTGATTTCTGATATTGTTGTTTTCTCACGAGAAATA
Source organism: Mycoplasma phocoeninasale (assembly GCF_012934885.1). Lineage (GTDB taxonomy): Bacteria > Bacillota_I > Bacilli_A > Mycoplasmatales > Metamycoplasmataceae > Metamycoplasma > Metamycoplasma phocoeninasale. Next base: position 326,940 of record NZ_CP051480.1, read on the forward strand.
GAATTAAATTCTATTGTTAATTACACAATAACAAAAGTTGTTTTGATTCTTATCGGAATTATGCTAAATTTTGCGGTAATTACTCCTTTAATTAATAGCATTCTTAAAGCAACTCAGTTAAAAGAGAATAATTCAGAGGCCTTTTTAAAAAGTAATAAACAAGGCAACAAATGTTTAATGGCACAGCTGTGAATAAACACTATTTGAATGAGTATTTATTTAATATTATTACCAATTCCTTTTCTAATCATAAGAGGTTTAGCTTTGGATTCTACGCAAAAATTCATTATCTCTTTCTCATGTTTAATGCTAATTAGATTAATGGTTTTTGATTATATCATATTTCCACTGGCACACAACATGAAACACAAAGAAGGCAATGAAGTTAAATATGGAAATGTTTTGAATTATTTATGAATTAATTTAACAGTGATATCTTTGTATATAACCTTCGTTATTTGCTCATATGTAAATATCTTATTAATTCGTAATACAGGGATTATTTCACTAATTGCTCTTATCACTATTCCTACTTCAGTATTTATTCTCATATATATTTCAAAAGTTATTGCTATTTATCTAATCAATAGAAAAAACATTAATAAATACGTAAATATTTCTGCTTTATTAATATGAATTAGTAAACCGAATTAAATTAGAAAAGTTAGTAAATATAAAATAAGGTTCAACTATACAATAAGTTTGAACCTTTTTTTTAAAAAAACGAATAATGATTAGAATAAGATCATTTGATTTGTTTCATCAAGATTTTTTAAAATTCCTAAATTTCGCAATTCAGACTCAATCCTTGAATTGATTTTAGCCCTGTCCCTTAGATCTTCAATCGATATAAATGGATGTTCATTTCTTGCTAGAATAATTCTTTCAGAAACGGCTTCTCCCAGTCCTTCAATAACATCAAATGGTGGGATGAGCGATTTTGAGCCATAGTCAATAATTCATTCACTAGCAAGTGAGCGTTCAAGATCAACATTTTGAATTTTAAAACCTCGAGCATATAATTCTTTAGTAATCTCTAGTGTTGGAATTAATGCATTTTCCTTGACTGATAATTTAAGACCGTTCCCTGCTGCACGTGATTTTAATTCCTTTAGCTTATCTGAAACACTTTTTAAACCAGAACTCATAACAAGAATATCAAGTGAATCAGGACGACTTGTGTAATATGAAGCATAAAATGGCAGTGGATGATAAAGTTTATATCATGCAATTCTTCATGCCATAATAACATATGCTGTAGCATGCGCCTTTGGAAACATATATTTAATTTTCTTTAGTGAATCAATGTATCACTCAGGAATATTTTTTTCAATTAGTAGATTTTCTTGCTCCTCTGTTAATCCCTTACCCTTACGGACTCTTTCCATGATTTCAAATGCTTCAAGCGCAGGAATATTTCTTTTAACCAACTCTTGCAAAATATCGTCACGACAGCACACACAGTCGTGAAGCGATTTTCCTTGTTTTACAAGCTCATCAGCGTTGCCGGCTCATACATCAGTTCCATGACTAAGCCCAGATAGTAAAATTAGATCGTTAAATGATTTTGGTTTAGTTTGACTTAACATTCTCCGAACGAAGTTAGTTCCAAATTCAGGTAGTCCATAGGCCCCGGTAGTTTCACCTTCAATATCTGACGGTTTAATTTTTAGTGATTCAGTTGTATAAAATAATTTCATAACTTCGGCATCAAATTTTGGAATATCATCAACTTTTGTGTTAGTAAGATTTTCTAACATTTTAATAATTGTTGGGTTATCATGTCCTAGTAGATCAAGTTTTAGAACATTATCATGAATACTTCTAAAATCGAAGTGTGTTGTTTTTCATGAAGATGTACTGTCATTAGCAGGAAAATTAATTGGCGTAAAATCTTCAACGTCGTACTCTTTTGGAATAATAATAATTCCTCCCGGATGCTGTCCCGTAGTTCTCTTAACATCTTTTGCTTTTGTACTTAGGAAATCTAGAAATTGATTGCTTCAAGGAATCATATCTTTACGTTTATCTTCCTGATATTTTTTACAAAAACCAAAAGCCGTTTTATCAGCAATTGTTGAGATAGTTCCAGCACGAAAAGTATGAAAATCACCAAATAATTCACGAACATAATTGTGAATTGTTGTTTGATAAACACCACTAAAGTTTAAATCAATATCTGGAACTTTATTCGCTTCAAATCCTAAAAACGTTTCAAAAGGAATACAATGTCCATCATTAATCATATCAATGTTACATTTGAGACATTTTTTCACTGGCAAATCTCAACCGGAAAAAATTCCCTTATCTTCACTTCATTCAAAGTGTTTACATTTAGGACATAAATAATGAGGGTCAAGTGGATTAACTTCCGAAATGCCCAGCAGATTAGCAACAATTGAACTTCCGACACTGCCACGACTTCCAACAATATAACCATCTTTATTACTTCTTTTAACCAGCTTATGACTAATTCAATAAATAGCTGAATATCCGTATTTTATAATTGGGTTAAGCTCTTTATCCACACGAGTAATAATTTTCTCATCAGGACTATTGCCATATCTTTCATATAGTGAATCCATCACTACTCTTCGTAAGTTATTCGCTGAATCATCAAATTCCGGAACATAAAGCTTATCCTTGATAACTTGAATACTACCGTCAATTTGACTGGCGATAATTTTTGGATTTTTGACAACAATTTCATAAATTAAATTTGCATCATTTAAGAACTTAAATTCATTTAGCATTTCTCTAGTATTTAAATATTTAAACACTGGATACGGATCTTTACGACTTAGTCAATGAAGCCCGCCTCCCAGAGAAGGAGCATTGACATAAATTTTATGAATTAATTCCTGATAGTTGTAAATAAAACGTGAATCAGAAACAGCAACGCATAGTTTATTTAGCGACTTTGCCTTATTAATTAAATCTTTATAAACAAACTTTAAATTATCTTCAGTAATATTGCCCTCTTTAATAAGGTATTTAAAGCTACTAATTGGTGGAAACTCTATATAGTCATACATTTTAATTGCTTTTATTAGATTTTCAGTTGAACCATTAAAAGCTTGCTCTCACAAATATGATTGGTGAGTACCACTACCATAAAAAAGGTCGGGATCTGGTTGAATTTCATTGAAGTATAATTTTGGTCCTTCATTGAAGTGATCTGTTAATGTTCTAGAAACTATTTTAAATAGTTTTTTTAAGCCCTTTTGGTTTTTGGCAAGTATCCGGCTTTCATATGAAAATCTCCTTCCTAACATTTCAGAATTAAAAGCATCAAGTAACTGCTGCGAAGTTTCAATTCTATATTTAGTTTTCAGGTGATCAATTATTTTAATTCAAATTTTACATAATACTTCAGCATCATAATCACCACGGTGAGCATCTTTTTTATCATAGTAGACATTAAATCTTTTAGCTAGATTTCCCAATGTATGCTTTCTTTCTTTTGGTTCTAAAAAATGAGAAATGGCCAAAGTATCAATTCCTTTAATAACTGAAACGTCAAGATTATATTTTATAAATTTTTCTTTACAGAAATTGATGTCAAAATTAGCATTATGCGCGACACAAATTCTGTTTTTTAGAATATCATAAATTTTTTTGATACCCTCTTCTTCACTCAGACCATTTTCTAAATCAGCATCTGTGATTCCAGTTAAATTCGTTGTAAAATCTGAAACTGGTTTAGATGGTTTAATAAAAAACTGAATATTGTTAGTCTGCATGCCGTTTTTGATAATTGTTCCACCAAATTCAATTATTTCATCAAAGCGAGGACTTAGACCAGTACTTTCAATATCAAAGACAACATATTCCTCATCTTTTAAATTGAAATCTTTAAAGCCATAAAAAAAGTTGGGTTCGGCACTAATTGCGCTCAATGTCGCACCATAGATTGGTTTAATGTCTTTTTGTTTTTTAGCGGCATTGTAAAATTCAGGAAAGCCTTGAACTCCATCTAAGTCAGTAATAGCAATTGCTTTATGGCCATAGTATTTTGCAGCAGCCAAATAATCTTCAGTTGATGAAATTCCGTCTTGTGCACTCATTGTTGAACGGGCTGCTAACTCAATTCTTTTTTCGCTTTCATTATCCTCTTCAAGTTTGTGATATCCTTCAGTTAAGGTGAATCAATTTTTTCCTGATGCCATAATACATTTGGCATTAGCATATGAATCAGTAACAAGTGTTCCAGAAATAATAATTGTATCGCCAACCTTAAGGGAAGGCAGCTCTTCATTACTATCATAAAATTTCTTAACAGTGATTGCTTCACTATAATCTGAGATTCCAAGGATATATAAAATTTTATCATTTTTTAGATTTCTTGATTCTAGTGAAAATATCTCACCCTTAGTTGACACTAATGTATTTTCGGGGTTATCATTAACTTCATCTAATTTAATGTCGATGGCTTTTTTACTAGTAGCACGGCGCTGATAACTATCATAGTTTTTTTCTCTATTAAAAAACTGATTTTTATCGATCTCCTTTAGATTGTTGAGTTCTTTTGAAACCTCAAATAGAATCTCATCTGCACGGTTTTGTTTTTGGTTTTCAATAACTTCAAATCTAACTAGCGAAAAATCGAAGCCAATATCTTTTAGAAAAGTGGCAATGACTTCTTTTTTAGCAAGAAAGGTGTTGTAGATATCCCTTCTTGGTAGTTTTAGGACAAATTCATTGTTTTTAAAAGACATATTATCTTCAATGAAGTAATATGCCAATTCTTTTAGGGATGAGTTTTCACTTAAATATATTAAATAATCACGGATAATTTTCGCATTCGGAATACTATTGTCAAAAATTAAATTTAACTTAACCTTTCCAAATTTTTCTTCTAGCGCGGTTAGAAAGATTTTATAATCAGCAATTGGAATATGTGTTTCTAAAGCAATGGTGAAATCCCAAAGATTTTTTTCCTTCACTACTGCGACGATTCGGGCGTGCTCAAAGCTATCAGGAATATCAAAGCTAATTTCTTTACATAGTTTAATAAATGTTTTATCTTTTTCTCTCATAGTTATCCTTACTTAATTAGCATAATTAATGCTACTGAAACCGCAACAAAAGATATTGAATCAAAGCGATCCATTAACCCCCCATGACCAGGAATCAAATTAGAAAAATCTTTGATATTTAGTAGTCTTTTGACACCTGAAAATACTAAATCACCAATTTGCGAAACTAGCGGCAGAATAATAATAGCAGCAATTAGTTGGCGTAAGTTAGTTAATACTAAAAAACGATCATCTTTAGTTAGCTTGCCTAAATACATACTGATAAAAACAAATAGTGCTCCAAATAGATAACCGATGATCGCTCCTTCCCATGATTTATTGGGACTAATATGTGGAGCTAGTGAGCGTTTAATAATTTTTCTTCCTAATAATCTCCCGCCAAAATAAGCGGCTGTATCTGACATCATTGGAATAATGAAAATGCAAAATAAAATATAAATGTTAGCAACATTAACAATAAACATAATTTTCAAAAATCACGGAATAAAAACCAAGGTGAAAAATGAAATTATATAATTTTTAAAAAATGATTTTAAATCAGGATATTTCTTAATGTTTACCAGAAAAATCGTTGTTGTTAAAATAAAAGTGATTGAAGGAGAAAGATAGCCAATATTACTAATGGAATCACGTTTGAAGAAGGCTCCTTTTTTAAGCTCACTAAGCAGTTCATCAATTTTTAGCCCAGTCTTTCCATTATCTCAAAAGCCATTAGGTTCAGTTGCTGATGTTCGATATCAATCGAGAGGAAATATTCATATTATTAGCACTAGTAAGATGAGTAAAATGTTAGCTCATCGTTCAAGTTGATTGTGTTTAATAATTTCATACCCAGCTCATAAACTAAAAACCAAATAAAAAACAATTCCAATTGATCTTCCTGGGACTTTTAGAAAATAAGTAATAAAAAAGAATGGCAAAATTACCATAAATAAAATTATTGCTGAGGTTGCGCGGAGTTTTACATTTTTCATGATTATTAATTATATTATGTAATTTTTTAAATATTCCAAAAGTCAAAATAAAAAAAGCATAAACGTTTTTATGCTCAATAAATTTTGAAAAAATTAAATTGTAAGTAAGTCTTTTTCTTTTTCTTTTGACATTTTATTAATTTTTTCAATTGATCTATCAATTTCTTTTTGAATATTATCTAAATATTGTTTTTGTAGATCCTCTGAAAGTTCTGAATCATTCTTAATCTTCTTGTTGATGTCTTGACGAAACTGTCTAACAATAACACGTGCATGTTCAGTGATTGAACCTAATTGTTTAGTCATTTCCACTCTTTTCTCTGTAGTCATTTGTGGATATGTCAATCTTAGTTGATGACCCTCATTGGCAATTGAAATATTAAGTTTACTATCTAGTAAAGTTTTTTCAATTGTTTTAAGAACGGCAACATCATAAGGTTTTACCAAAAGTTGAAGGGGACTAGCAATACTAATAGCTGAAATTTCTTCTAAGCTAATCATTGAATCATAATAATTAATTTGAATTTTATTAATTAATGCTGGGTTAGCTCTTCCGACTGCTATTTTAGTCATTTGCATTTCAAAATTGTCAATGTTCTTGGCAAGTTCCTTGTTAAGTTCAAGTAAATATTCGTTTAATTCCATGTTTTTTCCTTATCTGAGATTATTTGTTGTTTGTAATTATTGTGTTAGGAATTTTATTTTCAATTACCCTAAGCAATGCATTGTTTTCATTGATGTCAAAAATAACAATATCAATATTATTATCTCGCGCCATTGAAGCCGCAGTTGAATCAATAATCTTTAGATCTTTTTCAAGTAATTCATCATATGATATTCGATCGTATTTTTTCGCCATACTATTGATGCGAGGATCAGAATCATAAACGCCATCAACATTATTTTTACCCATTAAAATTGCGTCTGCGTTAATTTCACTCGCAAATAAAGTTGAGGCTGTATCAGTAGTAAAGAAAGGTCTTCCAGTTCCCCCGGCAAATATTACCACTTTACCATTCCGTAAATATTTTTTAGCTTTTTCATTGATGTAAACTTCACAAACTTTAGGGTCCATTGTTAAACTCGATAATACTCTGCAATTTAAATTATTATTTTCAAAACCTGATTGAAGTGCTAGGGCATTCATTGTGGTAGCGAGCATTCCGATATAGTCGGCACGAACTCTTTGAATTCCATTTTTTGCGGCGCTTGTTCCCCGTCAGAAGTTTCCTCCGCCGACAACAATTGCTACTTCAATTCCCTTGTCGACAATAACCTTTAATTGCTTGGCAAATTTATCAACTAATTCATAATCAATTGCTAACTTTTTCTTGTCTTTATTTGCTAAACCCTCGCCTGAGAGTTTAATCAAAACCCTTTTATACGACATTTTTATACCTCTTTTCAAACTATTTAATATATTATATATTATTTACTTTTAATATTACTTTTTTATGCGAATTGAATTTATTACTTAACAATTTTTACATTAAAATTTATAGCTTTTAAATTCAACATTTTGGGTATTTAAAATAACTTTTTTTAGCACATAATTACTCTATTAGTAATTTATAGAAAGTTAGGTTATTAGTTTAAAATATTTAAAATTTTAAGTGAAAATATTTTATCCATTACTTTAGATCAATTTTTTCTTCAGCTTTTTCATAAATATTAATGCGGTTTTCAACATCAATTTTATTAATGATCCAACCATTAAAGTGACAATTCTTGATAAATTCGTCGATGCGGTTTTTTCCATCAAGAGCCTTAAGTGTAATCACTGCCCCAAATTTGACATCAAGTCCATCAATTGCGTCCAGACGATTGCTAGTTTTAATTTCCAAACCTCAGTTTTTGCTCATAGTTTCATTTCATTTAAGAGCTTGATTTTTTTTGTTTATATCTTTTGCAATAAACTTAACATTATCTCATTTACGGTATTCTTTCCGAGCCGTTTCTTCAAATGTGTAAATTTTATGAGGATCATTATCTTGATTTTGTTTATTATTTTTGATGTCTTCAATTTTATATTTGCCATCGCCAATTTTTTTTACTCTGCCAAAATGCAAATCAAATTCAGTGTTTGTATAATCAACACCTTGATTGCGATTACACTTTGGAAAATAACACATTATGACTTTTGCGATATATGGATATGTTTGATTTACTAGCGGTACTGGAAACTCATAATTATATGTGTTTCACTCTCTGCTAACGTCGGACACCACAAATTTAATTTCATCATCTTTAGTATAAAGAATGTCATTAATATGAATTGGAACAATACCATGGCCTAATAGTGCTGACTCTGCACTAGGAATGTTAACTGATCATTTTCTAGCAGAATCAATAATTAGTGCCTTGGCAACCTCTCGACTCTGCCCCAATACATCAATTAAATATGATAATTTTCTAGCTACTCAAGGAGCAGCAAAAGAAGTACCGGAAATTTGTACTAATCCTCTAGCTGTCGATGAATAAACAGTAATTTCTTCACCAAAATTATAATCCCCGCCATAGTAGCTAACATCTGGTTTTAAAAAATAAGATAGTACCGGGCCTCGGCGACTATAACTTGCCGGATTTTTATCTTTTATTCTTACTGAATTAACCACAATGCTATTGATTGAATCGGCTGGTGAGCCAATTTTAAGATTGCCGTTAATGTCTTTAGGTTTATTTGTGCCGGAAATGACAAATATAACATTGTACTCACTTTGAATTTTGTCAAGTTCATAGGCTGCAAGTGAAACATAATTATCATTGATTTCCGATCTCGATCCCAGTGAAATATTCCACACTCTAATTTTGTTTGAATACCTAGCAATTATAATTTTTAATTTTTTAAGAAAGTCAATCATTGACAAATTTTTAGCAGCATAAATACCGAAATGTTTAACTTTGAATCTCCCACAACCATCATCCAAGTTTGGATTTAGTGCCGGGCCATCAACAATGATTGAAGAAACAGCGGTTCCATGCTCATAATAACCCGGAGCTTTCGTAATTTCTGGGGACACCATTTCTTCGTAATCAACTCATTCACTAAAGTAGGAATTTTTATCAAATAGTGTATCAATAACACCAATTGTTGGTTCATTTGTTGGAGAAACAATGATAAGGGATGGATTATCAGAGGAAGAAATAGCAAAATCCTCATAGTCCAATTTGGATAAATTTTCAACACCCATATTCACAAGATAAGGAGCTTTTTCATATAATTCTTTAATAGCATCTTCATTTAGATTAATAGTCAAATTATCAAAAGAATCAATGTTCAAGACATAAATGCCTAATTTTTGTAATATCGTTGCAACATCTTGTTTGACATCGTAAATTGTTATCAGTTTATTATCAAAATTAGGTGTGGCTTTGTCAACATTAAATAAATCTATATAGGAAACATCGGCAATTAAACTCTGAAAAACTGATTTTTTCATCTGTCAATGATCTTGAAATTTTGTATTAATATTTTTCAAGGCAAAAATATCAATACCACCATTAAACTCCTTATCGACTATTTCTCTGCCTTTAGATAACATATCAATACTTCTTTCCAAATCCTTCATTTCTAAAAAATAAGTAATTATATGTTTATTTTTTTCAGCATTGAATTTTGAGCCTACGATCGCCCTATTTGAGTCTTTACCTTTAAAAATTCCCTTAATACGGTTGCTTTTGGCAGCAATTTTATTGTAATATACACTAATTAAAACTCCATTGATAATTTCAAATTTATCTTTTCAATAATCCTTAATTTCTTTCAATTGTTGTTCAAGTTTTTTTATATGCTCTACCGTTACAATAAAATTACCATTCATCGAAATGCTGCCGCCAGCGATTCTCTTTTGTTGTTCAAATTTTTTGCCTTTTAACTCTAGTAAATTATTCATTATTATCTAGTTCCTTTTTAATTTCTCTCGCCACTGAGCTTTTTGATTTTTCTTTTAAAATTTCGATTTCTCTGACTGTAAAACCTTCTTTGTGAATTTCGTCATATTTTTTATTATCTAAACCACCAACAAGACTATTATAAATTCTAATTAAGTAACCAAATTTAGAACCTTTTTCACTAAATGCTAGCGAAGTTTTAATAATATTTTTTAGTTCTCCTGGATAAGGAAGCTTCTTGACTAATTTTAGAATTTTTTTAAACACGCGTACATCTAGCGATGCTCCCTCAAATTTTTTGATAATTGCTTCAAGATAGTATTTGGCTACATCAATTAAGTCTTCTTGAGTATAACGATCAAAATTAATTGTTGCGTCAAATCTTCTAATTAGAGCTTTATCAAAACTTGAAAAAAGGTTTGTGGTAGCAATTATTACAATGTCTTTATTGTGTGAAAATAGTTTATCTAACTCTTTTAATACTGTTGATGTTACTCTCCCCATTTCTCTAACATCATTTGAATTAATTCTATCTAGGGCAATCGCATCCATTTCGTCAAACAAAATGACAATTCTATCGGAAAAAGGAATGGCATTAATTTCATCAAAAAGATTAATAATATTCTTATTAGTTTGTCCTAGTTTTGAATCCACTAGGCTTTCAAAATTCACTGAATAAAGTGATCTTTTTAAAATTCTCGCTACATTTTTAACGGCTTCAGTTTTTCCGGTACCTGGCGGACCTTGAAAAAGAAATTTATTAATTCCGCTTTTATGATCAATGGCATTGATAATCCCCTTAATATCATCAATAATTGCTGCTGGCAAATGTAAATCTTCGATTTTATCAATAGTAATTCTTTCTAAAAATTCACTATTGATTTCAAAGTCCTTGTTATTTGATTGAGCTACAAGATCTTCAGCTGAAATTCCTCGTAGTGAAAGTACATAATTTGCAAGTTCATCATCACCAATACTATCAAAATATTTAGCAACTTCTATAACCTCGCCATTGAAAGCAATTTCATCTTTCTCGTAGTGGTATTTAATTAAATTTAGTATATTTCGCTTCTTCATTATTAACCTTTCTATTTATAAAAATATTATAACATTTATGGGACAAATTTTTTATTTTTGGGACTAATTTTATAATTTTATAAATATGAAATGTAAAAAAAATAGCTTTTATTTTTGCTATTTTTAGACTAATTATTTTTATTATTTAGCTATTTTAGAATCGATGCTAAATAGTTTTTGCTTAGCCTTATTAACGGCATCATAAGCCCCACTACGGGTCATGGCAAGTTCCTGGGCAATTTCGGAAAATGATAAATCTTCAAAGTAGTGAAGATATAGAGCTTGTTTTTGAGAGTTGGTTAGTAAATCTTTGTATTTTTCAAATAGTTCAACAACTTTTGTGCGTTCTGAGATGTTTTCCATTAATCAACTAATCCCTTCATTAACCCATAAATATAAGAATCTAAATCAAATTCAGCTAAATCAGTAACTTGTTCACCTAGACCAACATATTTAACCGCTAAATTAAGTTCATCTTTAATTGTTAGGACAATTCCACCCTTAGAAGTTCCATCCATCTTCGTTAAAACAATTCCCGAAAGCGGTGTTGCTTCGCCAAAAACTTTAGCTTGAGCAATACCATTTTGTCCAGTCGTCGCATCTAAGACAAGTAAACTTTCATGTGGAGCATCTGGAACTTTGTTTGCTAAAACTTTATTTAATTTTGCAAGTTCAGACATTAAATTAACCTTGTTTTGTAATCTACCAGCAGTATCAATAATTAAAACATCGTAGTGCTCTGCTTGGGCTTTATCAATAGCGCGATAAACAACTGCGGCTGGATCTTTTTCATTTTCATTTGGTTTAACAATGTCAGCCCCAACACGTTTAGACCAAATTTCTAGTTGTTCAACTGCCGCAGCACGAAAAGTATCGGCCGCTGCGATTAAAACCTTGTTATTCTCTAAGATTAGTTTGTTAGCAATCTTTGAGATTGAAGTAGTTTTTCCTGAACCGTTTACTCCAACAACTAAAATCACATTTAGCCGACCTTTTTCGACATTTAAAGAAGTATCAATAATTGAATTCGAAGTATAAATCGTGAATAATTTATCGGCAATAATTTCGCCAATTAGTTTTGGATCACTAATATTTTCATTTTTAACTTCTTTTTTACATTCATTAATAATAATCTGTACAAGCTTGATTGAAATATCAGCCATAATCAAAATTTCTTCTAGCTCTTCAAAAAACTCTTCATTGATTTCATTGTATTTATTTTGTAGTTGTTTAATACTTTCTGTAAATGAAGAATTAGACTTAGAAAGTCCGGCAATATATGTGTCAAGTCGCTTAGTTTTCTTAAGTTCCTTTTCAAGTTTTTTCTGCTCTTTTGCTTCAATTTTAGCCTGTTTTTTTGCTATTCTTTCTTCCTTAGTTCCGAATAGTTTGTCCTTTAAATTTGATCAAAAACCCATATTGTAATCCTTTCGTGCTTAATTCTTAAATAATTTTAAACTATTTGAAATTTTTTTTAAATAAATGGAGTATGCAATTATGAAAAGTTAGATTAATTAATATATAATTTACATTAATGAAAACAAATAATGAGACAAATAAAATTTACCTTTTTGCTTATGATGAAATGAAAGACCTAGAGTTTTTTACCAAACTTTTTGGCATGGATGTAGTGCACCAAAAAGCTAGGTTAACAGGCTTTGTTAAGTGCGTTAATGAAGATGGTGAATTTTTTATAAGAAGAGATGCTACAAGCTATTTAGAAGGATTGGTTTTTGAACTCAATAAAGAACAGCTATTTTTTGCGGATAAGTGGAAACTTTTACCAATCTATGATCGTTTTTTAGTCAATGTTGAGTTAACTGAAACAAATGAAATACTAGAAAATGTCTATGTATATTCTAAAATTGAAAGCGGAAATTACCGCATTGCAAAAAAAGAAGATGAAAATCAACCAAAAGATGTCTTTTTAATTCAAAATTTTATTCATTTTTTAACTATCCAAAAAAGAATGAAACAATATAACTTATATGATTTCTTGTTTATTTATAAAATTGATAATGAAACTAAAAAATACTATGAAAATATTTCTAATCCAAATGCTTTTATTTCATTTCATGATACAGAAGCCAGATTTCAGACATCAATAATCCCTTGTGTTTTAGTTACATTTAATGAATGTGGGCAAGATTACATAGCCATTACTATTTTTGAGCGTAATGACTACTTTAATGCTATTAGCTACTATGAGATGTTTTATGGCCTTGGAGATTATAAAAATATTAGAGTTGACCTTACCAGTGTTGATGAGAGTATAAGCCTTGGTGCCTTTAAAAACAAAAAGCCCGACCTCATTCTATCAATGAAGGAAGATAAAACTATTTTAGAAATGAAATATGCTGAATATGAAAAAGCTTATGAACTGGTTGTGCCTGAATTTGAAGTTCATCATTGGGATCGTTTCAATTATTTGGTTGCTTTTTTCTTATCTAAAGAGTAAATAAAGAATGTCTGAAAAAATAAAAAACACCAAAACGGCATAGGGTTTGGTGTTTTAAATTATTAGTTTTGGGTTGTTTCGTGATTTTGTGAAGCTTTTGGAGTTTGTAGAGCTTGATTTGAAATAAGTTTATCAATGTAGTCATAGTCATAAAACTTGTCGTATGCAAGTTCCATGTCTGGAGCAATTCCGTCTTCAATTGATTCATTATTTTCGCCAAAAACAGCATTGTTAGGTGAGCTAATTGTTACAGTTGTACCATCTAGAAGGGTGATTGGCATAATTGCCGACATTCCACCACCAGTTCTTTGACCAATAATTTTAGCAATTCCCATTTCTTTAACAATACTTGTTAATTGGTTTGCAGCACTGAAGGTATTAATTCCAACAAGTAGATTTCAGTTATATTGTGTATATGCATCTTTTCCATACCGATCATTACCTTTAGTGTCAACAACCGATTGACTTAGATCAGCACGGCGGTTTAGAACATCATATTCACGGTTTAGGATTGGTTTATTTGTCATAAATCCTAATGTTCTAACCATAGACGCAAACGCTACCACCACCATTAATTGCTAGGTTTAAAACGATATTTTTAATAGTTGGTTTTTTTTCTAATTCTTTCATTAAATATCTCATTAGGTAATATGTATCGTATCTTCAACTATCATCTTTGGCTAGTTGTTCTTTAGTTCCGTCTTCAAATCCTAATAAGGTAACAAAGGCAGTATTTCCTTTATATTTAATATAGTCATCAGCATTGAAGTCATCCAATTTTTTACCAAATGATTTTTCAAAGTTTTCAACTAACATTTTACGGTTAGCATTAAATTTCTTATAATATTCCCCACGTATATCCTTGCCTTCTAGGATTTCATATCATTTTGCCATTCATCTATCTTCGTAGTATGATAATGAGTTTATTCTTGTGTGTAATTCATTTAGTTGCTTTTGGAAGATATTAACATATGCTTGGTTAAAGTCATCTCTATTTGTTGAAAGAAATTTTTCTTTATCTGCTGCGCTAATGTATGAATCAAATGATTTAATTTTCTTGTGTTCTTTAAGACCATAGAAGTGGTCCATTACAAAAAGGAAGTGTTTGTATGTCGCTTCTCTTTCCGCTTTAGTTGGGGTTTTATTATTTTTGGCATTCTTTCTAATTCTTTTTACAGCTTCGTCTGGACTGTCGCCAAAAGCATTAACTCCAGCTTCAACATTAGTGAAATTTTCACCATTAAAGTATAGGTTAGTAAATCCTTGACTCATAAATAAGGTATTAAATACAGAAAATGGAATTATTAATTTTCCTTCTTTGAAAATAATATCCATATCATATTTTTCTAAATCAAATAGGACTCCCTTATTGTCTTCAAATTTATTACTATATTTTGTTTGTAAGAATTGTGCACCGTTGGTTTGTTCTTGTGGTTTTTGAATTTCATAGAAGAATGATGTACTTGTTGCGTGAATATAGTTTTTATCTCAGTTGAAGATTACTTGGTTTGATATTTGCCCATCAAATGATGTTTGATAAATTTTTTGGTTATTTGTGGTGTCCACAAATGTTTTATACCCGGTTGTGTCAATATATCCGCTAAGAACTTCTAATGCTTCATCAACATCAATATATGGTACAGCGTCATTATCTCCTTTAAAGTACGCAGTTAATTTATTATCATTAATAGTGTACTCAGGATTGAAGTTTTTAAATTCATATTTATTTGATTTAAGATATAGGTTGTCGTCATTTGTAGGATTAACATTCGGAAGCTTGTTTTCTTCTTTTATTCTTTGAATTTCCTTTTCTTTTTCAATAAGTTCTTCTTTTAACTTTTTGTTTTCATCTTTTTGTGATTCGGTTTGGCAGCTAGCTGCGATTAAAGATATTGGTGCAAAAACACCTAATCCCAAAGGAACTAAAACTGATGTCAAAATCTTTGACTTTCTCGTTTGTTTCATAATTTTTTATCCCTCCTTTTAAGGACATTTTTTTAAACATACTTGATTAAATTTTATTATAAAATAATATTTTTACAAAAAAATGGCGCGTCAACAGCCAAAATTGTGAGTTTTTTGAATAAAATCACAAAAAATCTTAAATAATATTTTAAAAATCATATTTAACTGTTTTTCTTGTAAAATAGAAAAATATGAAAAATAAATTACATAAAAATATGGTCAAAAATTTTTTCGCAGTTAAGGATTTTAAATTCATTTTTAAATTAACCTTACCAATTTTTATTCAAACTTTATTTTTCGCCCTTATCTCATTAGTTGGATCTTTAGCAACGAGTTTCTATCAGCAGGTTTATCATATTGATGGCTCTTATAATGGCTATTATTTTTACACGATATCAAAAATTTTGACTGTTTATAAAATTTTGGTTTTTATTCCAATTATTTATCAGCTCGGAGTTTTAGTTGTTGCCTCGAATTTATTTGGCCAGAATAAAGTTGATAAAATACCGCAAGTAATATCATCGGCAATTTATGTATCATTAATTATTAATTTTGCCTGTTATTTTATAATGTTTGGAATCTCACCAATCATCCTTGCTAAAGCAGGAGCACGTGAGTCAGCTATTTATAGTTGAAAAACAATTGAAAACTATGAAATATTTCAAAACAACTTAAAACTCGCAAATGGTCTTAAAATACCAACAAGTATTTTAGTTAATGGTGGTAGCTTTGGCGGTAAGGTATTTATTAATAGTAATCCTTATATTTTAGTTAATAATGAACTAGCCTTTGCTCAAAAATTTTTACAAATCACTACAATTGATATTTTTGTAATTTCGATTGCTTTTATTCTAACTTCAGCATTACAGGCAATTGAAAAAAATCGTTTTGCCATTATTGGAGTAATTGTCGCCATATTTATTAGAACAATATGAACATATTTAATACTTTTAACACCAAAAAATATTGATTTAATGATCTTGGTGGCGCTTGAAACAATTATCGGAGGAGTAATACAGCTAACAATCGCTTATATATTTGTCCAGAAATTAATTATTGCTAAACAACCAAAAATTCCATTTAAGGCCTCTTGAAACTCAAAGTATATAAAAGAAATTTTGAAAATTGGAGCACCAATTGCAATTGAAACCGGAATTTGATTTACATCTCAGTATTTTATTGCGGCGGCAATTCCTTTTGCAATTTCACAAGATAAATTCATTGGCATCTGAAGGGCAGTAAATAATGGATATGATGTATTTAATTCATTCTTACTAGGACTAGGTTATGTTACTAGTGTTATTGTGGCAGTGGAGATTGGAAAGCAAGATCTTGGTCGCGCTCATTCACTTGGCAGAAGTGCTTTTAAATTAGGTTTATATGCACAAACAATATTTTCAATTTTAGGCATTGCTATGACCTATCCAATGCTAAAAATTTACTCAATTGATAAGAGTTTAATTAGCAGCCTAGGTTATAGCATTATGGCAATTTTGATGGTCAAAGCAATATTTGATGTTGGTAACCTAACAATATTGAGAGGACTTTGAGGTGCAAATGATGTTCTAATGCCAATTTTTGTTGCGATAACAACAATGATTGGTTTACAACTTAGCACAATCTATTTTGTCGGCATTTATCAAAACACTTCAAAAGAAGTTAATAAATTAAGCGCAGAAACTTACATTATTATTGTTTCTTTAATCACATTAATTGACCCTATCACTAGAAGCACATTATACAACCTTAGATGGAATAGTCGTGTTTGACATAAATATGCTAAGAGACTATAGCAAAAAATGACGGATCACAGTCCGGCATTTTTATTTATAAATTTAATTATTTTAACTTTAAAAATATTTTTATCTCTTTACTTATGTTATCGATTTCAGTTTTATCAGCTTCTAATAATGAAGATTTTTTAGATATGAGTGATGTCCTTGATTCTTAATTCAATTGTTTTGGTTCGCTTTACCTTTTGATTGATCTTATTCTTCTACAGATTTCAAAAGAATTTTCAAATTCGCATTTAAGTTTTATTTTTTTATAATTACTTTCTTTATTATTCATATGTGCCTTATCCTTTTTTCAATAATTTATCCAATTTTTTAAGTTAGTAAATATATTTTATTTATGACTAAACAATTTAAAAAATAAGACATTATTGACAATATTCAAAGAGTGAAAAAATTAAAAAATATTTGCCTCAACATGGCAAATATAAATTACTAACCTTGCTTTTTCAAAATATATTTTACTTCTTCTTTAAGGATTGAACTAATTTCCTTAATTCCTCTATATCTTAAGCCCGTTTTACTTTCTATAGCCTTTTCAATATAGTATAAGAAATTTGCTGCAATTTTCTTTGTTTCAGAATCAATTTTATTTGAGTTGATATAAAATTTTAAAACAGTGTATGGATAGAATAAAACCTCGTAATTGTAATATTTAATATTTCTTTGTTTAATATATTCCACTCAACTATCATTAAAACCATCAATGTAGGGTTTGAATTGATTATATGGATTAATCTTAAGAAGAAATTCCTTTGATTTTTCTAATAGTAAATTCGCAAATTCTGAATATTTTCCAGTAAATGTTCCTGCATTATCGCTTAGATCTAATGATTCAAGTTGTTTCAAAAATGAATCAATATCACTATTAGCGTTTGGACTATCATTTAAATAGTCCTCCAAATTTCGAATTAATTCTCTACCATTTTTAAGAGCCGATGTATTTTTGTCATCTTTGTCTAATAGTTTTGTTATAAGTTTGTAAAACTCTCTAAAGTGAGAGTATGTTTTTAATTCACCTTGCTTTGCTAAATCCTTAAATTCTTGTAAAGTTATAGCATATAAGTTCATATAAATAATGTCTGTTGAATAATCATTTTTTTCAAAATCTGTTTTAATATTACGTTCATTTATAATTTCTATTAATTCTTTATTAAGAATAAAAATTAATCATATTAATAGCTGAATTATTCAAGCCGGTTTTACTATTTATCGCCTCATCAACTAGCTTTATGACCTTTATTAGCATTTGTTGAGTATATCCTTCCAAATCAGGAAAATTAACAAAAGATTTTAGAACTGATTCAAGATAAAATAGGGTTTGATAATTGAAATATTTAATATTTCTATTTTTAGTGTATTCCTTTCAAATGTCATTAAAAGTGTCTATAAATGATTTAATTTTTGCGCTAGGGTTGACTTTTGCTATAAATTTTTTTGACTCATTTACAACTAGATTATAAAATTGCGAATATTTTCCTAAATCTTGATTATCCTTTGGCGTTGGATCTATTGAAAAATTATTGCCAATATTAAGCAAGTTTGGTTTTTTGAAAATGGATTGAAAATCTGTAGCATTAGGTTTGTTATTTAAATAATCCTGAAAATCATTAAGGAATTGAATTCCATTTGAAAGAGCAACACTATTATCTTTATCCTCTTTTTGTAGTTTTTCAATAAGCATTTTTAGTTCATTAATTTGTGAATAAGCTTTCAAATTATTATCTCTAGCCAAATTATAAAATTTCGAAAATATTAGCACAAATAGATTCATGTATAAAAAATTATTTGGATATTTTACGGCTACAAAATTATTTTCAACAACTTCCTTTTCTTTTAAGTGATCCGGTAATTCTTCAAAAATAATTTTATCAAGTTCACGAATTTCGCGATATGATAATCCTGTTTTTGAGTTTATAGCTCTATCAAGATAATCTTTGGTTCCATCAATTTTTCCTCCAGCACCAGACCCAACTGCAAGTGAATTATTATAATAATTAACTCACCCTTTTAGATTAAATAAAACTCTATAATTAATGTATTTTATTCTAAATTTATCAGCTTTATATACAAGTCATAATTCTTTTAATTTTTCTAAAAATGATCTTGCTTCAAACTTTGGGTTAACCCTTTTATAAAATTTTTGATGTTCATCTAAAAGAAGACCATAAAATTCTGGGTATTTCCTAAAAATCGCTTCATCTTTCAATTTTAGTGGTAAAGGATCGTTAACTTCCACACCTTGTAAATTAAACTCTTCAAAAAGAGAATCAAAATCGACGGCGCCGGGCTTATTAGTTAAATAGTCTTTAAAATCATTGACAAATTCCAAACCTTTTTCAAGGCAATATTTATTTTGTGGATCTTTTTTTATTAATTCCTCAATACAATAATTGGTTTAATTTCATCAATATATTCATATGTATTTAGCTTGTTATTTTGTCCTAAAATCTTCAAATTTAAAAGTGCTAAAAAATTCAAATTTTGATATAGCAGTTCTTTTGAGTAATCTAAATTTGTCTTAGTGTAGTCATCCACTTCAACATCAACTATGTCGTCTTCAACAAATTCTCTACTACATGACAAGGCAATTAAGGGTAATGTTGCAATTGTTACTGGCAAAATTGCTAACCATTTATATTTTTTATTTTTCATGGCTACTCCACTTCTTATATTTACTAATGTATAAATTATATTATATGAATGTGAATAGATAGATTACAAAGCAAAATAAAGCACTTAAATTTAAACAAATTTGAAAAAAAATTTTATTTTTAATGTAAACGAAAAAATATATTTTATTTTAAACAATAAATTAAAAATATAGATACCAAAGTTTTTGTAATATTTTACGATGTTTTTGAATTGATAAAATTCTTAATAAAACAATAAAATTTACATAAAAAAATAATATTTTGTTTGTGTTTAATACTAAATAATTACTATCTTGGAAAAATTCTCAAAATATTAATTAGCCAAATAAAAAACAAAAAAACGACATATCGTGCCGTTTTTTTAAATTATTAATTTATGTAAGTTTTTTAATTCAACTCTAATGTTTTGATAGTATTAGTGATTTCTTTTATAAAGTTTTTGCCAAGATCTTTTTTAAAGTCTATAAAAAACTTCATGGTTAATGATATCTTTCTTATTTTTCCGATTTCTTTGTGTGTAGGGTAATTTCTAGCAAATTCATCCAAAACTTCTTTTGGATAAAATAGATATTTATAATTTACTGATTTTACACCCGATTTTTCAACAAAGCCTCAATATTTTATAAATGATTTTAAATCTTTTTCAGTTACTTCACCACCCACAAATTTGTTATTTTTATCATCCAATAATTTTAAAAATGAAGAATATCTATTAAATTCTTTTCTATTTGATGTGTAGAAATTTGCTAATTCTTCAAATACTCTAAATTGTTTAGCCGCATCTCCGCTTCTAAGATCATCAAGTAATTCAATTCCCTTATTAAGAGCATCGGCATTTTGTGGATCTTCTTTTTTTAGGGTTTCAATAATGTTTCTTGAAATTCCATCATAAGAGTAATTTTTATAATTATCTTTGTTAATTCCTCTAAATGCTGAATAGTATAGGTTTAAATATAATGCTTCTTTTTCAATTGTTTTTTTATTACATGCTGCTGCCACAAGTGGAATTGCAGTTAAAACAATTGGTAAGCTTATTAATCATTTAAGGTTTTTCTTTTTCATAGTAGTTACTCCTTTTTCTGTTGGCAAAATGATTTTACCTACTTATATTATAGAAAATTTTTTGCACAAAAAAATATTATTTTTTAAAAAACATTTTATTTTAAGGCATTTTTCTAAAATTTATCAGTTTTTTAAATTTTGAAAAGCAGCGACTTAAATCCTAATTTATTCACAAAAAAAGAATAAAAAATTAAAATAAAATCAAAAAAAAATAGGCCAAATTTAGTAAAAAAATGACCAGATAATTAACAACTTATTTTTTTATAAAAACTATATTAATTTATATATTTTGCAGATAAAATAACATTAAATCACTTTGCAATTGAAAAAATGATATTTATTTAGGAATTAATATATTGCATAATTTAATTTTTAGAATTATTTTTATCATCTTTAATAGGGGCGGAAAAATATTCCTTCCCAAGCTGTCATATATACTTATCAATTTCCATTAATTTATAGTTATTCAACTCATAGAAATTAATAAAATCATTGATAACATCTTTAAATTTTGGATATTGTTTTAGATCTTCCTCTTCAAAGTCAGAAAAATTGTCTTGATTTCTAAATCAGATTAGTACTTTTTTAACATAACTATCATAGATTGGATAGTCATCCGGTCTATGGCGGTTACAGTATTTGGAAGCAAATGAATAAAAATTAATTATTTTATTTTTTACTGACACTTTCTTAATATCATCTACTAAAGTAGCATCTCCTAATTGTAGTCTACTATCTATATTTAATTTTAAAATATGCTTCGCTAAGTCATATGCTGAAAAAATATTTGTGCTGTAAAAATGATCTAATGCTGCAATCTTAATCATTATTTCTTTCAAATCAACATTATTCGGCCATACTTTATTGAATAATTCATCCAACCCTAGTTCTTGGGTAACATTATTTTCATTGCTGTTTCATTTAGTTAAATATTTATTAACTTCCTTAGTAGTTGGATTTGGTAAGATTACATTACTTTTATTGGTCTTTTTTAGTCTTTCTTTCAATTTTGAACCTTCTTTCACTGTTTCTAAATAATTAGATAAATTTAAAAAATTACGTAGTTTTTTTAAACTTGATAAATACACAATAATATTATTCTTGGCCGCGCCCTCTGAATGCAACGATAAGCAATGTTGCAAAGCAGAGCTTGCTGTGTTTTCAAAATCACTATCTGCTAGTAATTTCAAAAAATTTTCGCTTCCTTCTTTTCTTAGTAAATAAAGACTATCAGATACTATGGTCTTTGCCGTTGATTCTGTAAACCCGTTTCTTAATAGATAGTTACTAAATTTTTTGCGCAAAGTATCGATTTCAATGTTTTTATTGTTTTTTTTATTCATTTTCTTTCCTAACCAAATTTTACTAAAATAATATTAGAACACTTTCATGATTGTTTTTTCAGTAATGCTACTATTCAAAACTTTTAATTAGCACAATTAATATTTAGTAATTATCAATAATTCATCAATTAATTTTTCTTTAATAAAACTAAACATTCCGCATGTGGAGTTTGTGGAAACATATCATATGGCTTAACATATTCAATGTGATATCCATTTTCCACAAATACTTTTAAGTCACGAACTAGAGTTCTGGGATTACAGCTAAGATAAATTATTTTAGATATTTTACTATTTATAAATGAATTGATAACATCTATATCTAGACCATTTCTGGGGGGATCCACAATAATAGAATCAAAGGAATATTGATGTTTTAGTAAGAAATTTTTCACATCTTCATTAATTATTTCTAAGTTATTAATTTTATTCTGCACAATATTCTTTTTTGCCGATTTGGTAGATAGGTCATTAATTTCAACGCTCGTTATCTTGCTTGCTTTATTAGCAACAAAAATTCCGATCGATGATACTCCGGAAAAGGCATCTAAAACTTTTTCATCTCTTGCTATTAAATCTTTAATATCACTATAAACATTAATTGTTTGTAGTTCATTAACTTGATAAAAAGCATCAGAGTTAACGGATAAAATTAGTTCATTCAACTGGAAATTAATGTCCATATTATTAAGTAGTATTTCTCCTTTTTGAAGTTTGTTGGCTCGCTTATAAATGTTGTTAATTATCGATATTTCACTGAATTTTTCTTTAATTTCACTTAAAAAGGTGCTATTAACCTTTTTGTTTGATAGTGAATGAAAAATCATTTGAATTTCATTAGTAAAAAGCGAATGTTTAAAAGTAATTTCAAAAATCTTGTTTTCCTTAACTCAATTTATTTTTTTATTAGAATTGTTGATTATGTTAATGATTTCAAAAATAATACTATTTAATCTTTCAGATACCAAATCATAGGAAGTTTGTTCCACTAGATCATGACTTCTCTTTTTATAAAATCCATGCTTAATTTTATTTTTATTGCTATCAATTTTTATCGATATTTTATTGCGGTAGTTTCAAATCGAAGGAGACGGTGTAATTGTTTTAATTTCTTTAAAATTAAGTTCCCTTAAAAATAAACTATCAACAATTGATTGTTTAAATTTTAACTGCTCGTCATAATTAAGATGCATTAGCATTGCTGATCCTGATTTTAGCAGTTGAGTGTTTTTGATGTGTTTATTTCTAGTTGCTGACTCTTGATAAATTTCTAGTACTTCTGCAAAAGCAAATTTAGAATTAAGTTGCTTTATAATAATTTTCGCTTCCTCATTAGGCAGTAAACTTTCAACAAAAATTGGAAAATTATCAATTCGACATTCTCCATAACCCTCATAACTCAATTTTTCTGCTTTAACCTGAAGTATTTGATTAATTTCTAAGTTCATGTTTATTTTCCTAAACAAAACTTGCTAAACATATTATCAAGTAAAGCTTCATTATCATGACCCTTATTTAAGATTTCACGAAGTGATTCTCAAGCTTTTGTTAAATCCAGAATAACAACTTCAGGTCCAAAATCAGCTGATAACCCGTTTAAAGCATCTTTTAGCGATAGCATAGTTTGTTTTAGTAAACTTAGTTTTCTAGTATTATAGACAATTTCACTATCGTCAAAATTAATATCAAAATAATTTTTCATTAATGCAGATCTTAGATTTCAAACGTTTTGATCTTTAGCTGATATATAAACATATGACTTATCTTCAAAATTAAGATCTTTTGGTTGAATTTTGTCAATTTTATTAACAACAGAAATATATTGTTTTCCCTTTGACATTGATTTAATAAGTTTTTCTTCTTCGTCATCAAAATTAAGACCATCATGCATATGAATAACAATTCGGGCGTCTTTAATAGCAGAAAATGACTTCTCAATTCCCAACGATTCAATTTTATCTTCAGTTTTTCTAATTCCAGCGGTGTCAACTAACTTAAATAAAACGCCATTAATTTCAAATTCACCTTCAATTGTATCACGGGTGGTTCCAGGAACATCGGTTACAATTGCTTTGTCTTTAGATAACAAGCAATTCAGAAGAGATGATTTACCAGAATTTGGTTTTCCAACGATTGCAACATTAACGCCTTTATAAACATCAGATGCATTCTCTGATTTAGTAATAATTACAGCAATTTTTTTCAATAAATTATCAATTAGCGGATAAAGTTTATTCTTATCCATTTGTTCAATGTCATTATAATCAGAGTAATCAATATTAATCTCAATAATGGAAATAATTTTTAAAAGTTCTTGCTCAAGTGCTTCAATTAATTCATTATCTTTAGAGTCAAACTGAGTTATAGCAATTTCAGCTTGTGTATTAGTTTTGGCATGAATTAGACTATTAATTGCTTCAGCCTTATCTAAAGTAATTTTCCCGTTCAAAAAAGCACGCCGGGTAAACTCACCTCGAGTTGCAAGTCTTGCTCCGTTTGCTAATATCAAATTGAGGATCTTGTTAGTAACAATAATCCCTCCATGTGCATTAATTTCAATTGTGTCCTCACCAGTATAATTTTTTGTTCCAATAAATCAATTAATCAAAACCTCATCAACAACTTTGTTTGTACTATTATCAATAATGTTACCATACGTAATAGTTTTATCTTCACCAATTTTTCCGGTAAAGATTTTTTTAATAATGTTAACAGCGTCTGGGCCTGAGATTCTAATAATTGAAATTGCTTGGTTAATATTCCCCGATGAAATTGCGGCAATAGTATCATTTAAATTCATATCTCAATTATATATTAGTTTATTAACTTTTATTTTTGTTAGTTGCTATTATTAAAATAAAAAATGTTTAAATTTTAAAATAAATTAATAAACAATAATAATGAAAAATAAATAGTAAGTTAACTAAAATAATAATTTTTAGCAAATTTAAAATATAAAATTATTATTAGCCACAAACAATAGCCACAAAAAAATTAATTAAGGAAAAAAATGAGTCACAAAAGAACAAAAGAAAGAGAAGAAAGAGAAAGAGCTAAATTAAACGGCTGAGATCACCTAGACAGATCTTTTTATACAGTCAATTATTTCTCTAACGACGACCTAAGGGAACGGGGAATAAGCGGTGAGGTTAAAAGAATTAATAATATGGGTGGACTAACATTGGGGAACTGAAATGCAATTGAAGAGAAAAATGCATATATACTTTCTCTGTCTGATGAGATTTTAGGTACCGTTAAAGTCGA
The DNA here is from genome assembly GCF_012934885.1 of Mycoplasma phocoeninasale. Taxonomy (GTDB): domain Bacteria; phylum Bacillota_I; class Bacilli_A; order Mycoplasmatales; family Metamycoplasmataceae; genus Metamycoplasma; species Metamycoplasma phocoeninasale. The sequence continues at coordinate 352,460 of NZ_CP051480.1, forward strand.
CTTAGCAGGGCTTAAAAGTCTAAATGATATGCCACAAGAAACTAAAAAAGTCTTATTAACAATGTTTGAAAACCAGGATTTAGATAATAAAAATTTTCTTGGTTTTTGATACAATAGAAACAAGAAAGAAATTACTTTTGTAAAAGCAATTAGTTCAATTAGTTTAAGACTTTTTGACATTTGATCCAAATTTAAGGACAGAGAATTACTTTTTGATTTAAAAACTCAAAAAGTTATTACTAAAAAAGAATATATAGAAATAAAGAAAAACGCCGATCCTCCACTTGATGTGGAAGAAATTCTTTCCTTTTTCATTAAACACAATAACAAATAACAAAAAAATCCAGGAAAATTTGCACCTGGATTTTTAAGTTATAAAATTGAAATCAATTAGTTTTGTGAATGTTGGTTAACAATGTTGGTAATTTCTTCAATTTCTTTGCTTTCAAGACCACTTTTATTCTCAAATGCTTTATCAATTATTGTCATAATTTTCTTTGCATCCTCAGCCGAAGAATTTTCTGCTATTTCGATTAATGGTGAAAAAATGTCCACAGTTAGCTTTGGAAGAATTAAAACTAAATAGCTATAATATTTAATATCCTTATTTTTAGTAACTTCTTTTCACATTGGGTCAATATAATCGAAAATAGTAAGTTCTTTGCCAGCATTTAAGTCTTTTGGAATAAAAAATCCTTGAATTTTTGCAAAATCTTTAGTCATAAGTAAATTTTGAAATTGTTTATACTTATTAAATAATTCAATAAAATTTAAATTTTGTACATTAGCATTATCTTTATCTTTAAAGAGTTCAGTGAAGAATTGTATTCCCTCTTCAAGTGCAACCTTATTCTGTGGTTCTTGTCTCATTAGTTTTCCAATAATCTTTTTTGTTTCGTCTAAACTTGGTGAAAATTTAGGTGATGAAATTAAAAAAGAGGGAAATAATTTAAAACTAAAAATACCCATAAGGTTTAAATATAAAATATCGCTGGGGTAATTTATTTTTTCAAAATCCTTTTCAACTACCATAGGTGTTTGCGGATTTGGAGTTATCATTTTATCTTTTTCTTTGTCTTTTTTGCCGTCTTTGTCGCCATCTTTAGTTGTTGTATTGTTACATGAAGCGGCAATTAATGGAAAGGTTGTAATAGCAAGAGGTAGCACAATTAATCATTTATAATTCTTTGTTTTCATTATTCTCCTAATAGTTATATATCTTAAATTTTATATGTTTTTTTAAACATTAATCTATTTTGGATTGTCTGATGCAAAGAAATTAGAGCCTTTAAGGTTCTTGTTCATTTGATTTGTTAATTTCATCAATAATGTGGTTAAAGAATACTTCGAGTTCTTCGCGACTAAAGCCGGATTTTTCTTTAAAAACCTTGTTGAGAATTTTTAAATGTTTTTTCATCTCAATCGTTAGTCGATTATTTTCATTTTGAATTTCGTTTATTGAAATTTCAAGCAAAATTTTGGTAGAAATCAAGGTTAAATAACTGTAGTATTTAATTTCTTTATATTCCAATAAAAAATTAAGTAGCGATTGAAGCGGATTGATTTTTCTATTTTTTTCTTTTTTTTCAAAATCAAAAGAGTCAATTTCGGGCAGCTCAAAAATTTTTTGCAGCAATGCCGCTGTTTTATCCTCCATTAATTTTTTAAACCTTGGATATGAATCTAATAAATTTTCAATTTCCTTAGAATCCTTGCAATTTTCAACATATTCATAAAATTTAGAAAAAAAATCTACACCGTTTTCTAAAACTCCCTTGTTTTGTGGATCTTGTTTTAGCAACTTTTGAATAATTTTTTTATATCATCTAAATCTATAGTAATTTTGGGTTTCTTATCTCCGGGTAATGCAAAATTTATTCAAGAGTTCTGATGTACAATGGTCATGACCAAATTTAAATAAGAAATTTCTGCCGGATAGTTTATATTATCGAAACTTTTTTCATCAGCCACAGAAGACTGGGTTTGTGATTTGTTTTTAGAATTTTGTTGATTTTTGTTATCTTGAACATTACTATCACGGTCTTTTTTAGTTGTGTTATCACATGATGCCGCTACCAAAGGCAATGCAGAAATTGCGAAAGGTAAGGCGAATAGTAATTTTTTCATTTTCTCCTAATAAATTAGATATTTTAATTTTTAATTTTTATTATTTGTATCATCAAATTCTTTTATAAGAGTGTTAAAGAAATTTATTAATTCCGCACGACTAAATCCTGTCTTGTTTCTAAAAAATGAATCAAGCAATTTCAAGCGTTTCTTTGTTTCAATTGTTGAACGGTCGGTTCTGCGCTCTCCTTCAAGTGAAAACATTTTAAATAGCATCTCAAGAAACACTAATGTTAAATAGTTATAATATTTAATTTCTTTATCATGCAATAGAAAATCAAGCATTTCTCGAAATGGATTAATGAAAGTTTTATCTTTTTCGCCGTTTTCATTATCTAAAGTAAAAAACTTGTTAATAAAATATTCTTTCTTCGGTTGAATCAAATCCCTAAACATTGGATATGGATTTATTAAATTTTCAAGGCTTTCGTGATCTTCAGGGCTTTTTTTGTGTTCAAAAAATCTAGTAAAGAATTCTTTCCCGTTTTCTAAAGCTTCTTTATTTTCTGGATCTTGTTTTATCAATTTTTGAAGAATCTTTTTTGTTTCATCTAAACTTATTGGAACTTCAAAACTTTTACCATTATGAAATTCTGGGCCGAAAACTTCGTACATGAAAAGTATCATAGCTAAATTAAAATAGGAAATTTCAGCGGGATAGTCGATTTTATCAAATTCTGTTTCATGTTTTGTGTCCATCCCTTGTTTATTTCCACTTATATTACACGAAGCTGCAATTAAGGGCAAAGCGAATGTAATAAGCGGCAAAGCAATTATTAGTTTACTTTTACTTGCCTTCATCAACTTCCTTTAGTTCTGCTATTTCCTTATTAAGAATATCGGTAAATTCATCGATATCTTTTGATTCTAAACCACTTTTATTATCAATTGCTTTATCAAGTATCTTCTTAAGTTTTCTGGCTGTTGCTTTTGTTCGAGTGGATGAGCGAATTTCATTGATGTAGAAAATCAAAACTTTTCGAGGATAAAGTAATACTAAATAATCATAATATTTAATATTTTCACCCTTTGTTAATTCTTTTCATATTGGCTCAAATGCGGCAAGGTCTACTTTTGGTTCTCGTTTTGGAAAAAGCCTATGTAAAAATTCTGAAGTTTTATCAAATAAAAGCTTTGAAAACATGTTATATTTTTTCAAAATTTCTATACCCTCTTTAGTTGGTTCGGAATTTCTATCGTCTTTATTTAATTTTGGAAAGCTAAACTAAAGTCAAGTGCCCCCGGTTTGTCATCGAGATAATTTTTGAAATCACTAAAAAATAACAAGCCGTTTTCTAAAGATTCTTTATTTTGTGGTTCGACGATTATTAATTTTTTAATAAGTTTTTTAGCTTCTTCTATATATGGGTACTCTTTTAATTTTCCAAGAACACCCAATTCATAAATTTCGGTTTCGCTAATAATTTCCAAATTAGCATACAAAATTTCAGTAGAGTAGTTTATCTTATTAAAATCTTTTTCAAATTTTATATCTTTTGAACTTGTGTTGTTACATGAAGCAGCAACTAGTGGAAATGCAAAAATTGCAAAAGGCAGGGTAATTAACCATTTAATTTTTTTATTTTTCATTATTCTCCTAGTTTGTTTATTTGTATATTTCAGTATTTTAATTATATTATTTACGGCATTTTCAAAATGATTCTCTGCTAAATTTAATCTTATTTAAATTATTTAAATAAAAAAATAATAATAATTTTTAAATTGATAATTATTGATAAATTAGTAAAAATAGCAACTTATTTCATGATAAATAACAAAGATTCTTTAATTACGCATTCTTAGGCTTAGATCTTTTTTTTGTACTATCCACACTTTTAAGCATCTCTACTAAAATCTTGATACATTAATAGTTTATTAGCACTAAATTGATTACAATTTTCGTAATTGCTAATTTGTTTTAAAGAGAAATGATAATAAGCTTATATCTTTAATAACAATATATATAAAGATAAAGAAAAAATGAACAGATAAATACTTAGGTGCATTAAATAATATAAAAAAATTACATTTAACTTATTTATCAACATTATATATAACATTACTAACATTATAAAAATTTCCAAACCAAGCACTAAAAGTTTAATAATTAAACAAAAAACATAGAAAAACATAACAAACACAAACTTTTATTTCTCTGACTATATAGTTATTAGAATTTCATAATGTTAAAACTTAATAACAAAAAATGACATACTAATTTTAGTAACTTTTTATAAACTGAAACTGAATCGTCAATTTCCGAATTAATTTATTTCTACTAAAATTTTATTTAAAAAAACAGATCATAAATTTGCAAAAGATTTTCATTTGCTATTTTGATTTAATTCCGTGAATTTTGTTTTCTACCAAATCAAAAAATATTTAGATTCTTTTTTTGAATTTCATTATTGTTATTGCTACCTAGGTGTTAGAAAATAATTACCAGTAATATTAAAATTTCTAATTTCACAAACTAGCTTCGATAATAAAATGATAATAATATATACTTGTATTAGATCTATTAATAGTATATTAGTGTTAAGCTCATATTTAAGTATATATAATAATAAGCAATGTTAATTATGTTAATAACTTTATTAATTTATTTAAAATAAGATACTTTTTAGTGTGCATAAAAAAAACTGTAATTTTCAAAAATTGTTAACAAATTGTTTTTTATTAATTTTATAATTTTTTTTATTTTCCTTTAAAATTAAGAGGAAATGATGCGAGAAAATGACGAAAATTATCACCGCGATTATTCTGATTTTAGGGAATGTTTAATTGATAAAAAACTAAAAATTGGCTTAGTGGCTGAGTTTAATCCCTTTCATAATGGTCACGCTTATCTTATGAGAAAAATTAAAGAACTATATCCTAACTCCGAAATTATTGTTGCACTATCATCAGACTTTGTTCAACGAGGAGAAATGGCCTGTGCGCCGTTTTCTAAGCGCGCTGAGATAGCAAAAGAGTATGGAGCTAGTAAAGTGGTACCCTTAGATTTTTTAACATCTACACAGGCCGCTCACATCTTTGCTAAAGGTTCGATTGACATTCTTTTGGCCGAAAATATTGATTTACTAGTTTTTGGTGCGTCAGATAGTGGCGATATAAATAAATACATTAGCGCGGCTAATTGACTAAATAATGAAAGTGAAAAATATAACAGTCAAGTTCGCTCTTATTTAAAGCAAGGGAAATCTTATGTAGCAAGCACATATCAAGCGATGATTGACATTTTTGGTGATGAAGATCTAATTCCTAAAGATATTCTTGGTTTTGAATATGTTAAATATATAATTAACAACAATCTTCCAATTAAATTAAATTGCATAAAACGAACAGCAAAGCATTCATCGCTTGAGGTTAATGAACAGTATGCTTCAGCAACATTACTTAGAGAAATGCTTAGCAGGGGCGAAGATATTTCAAAATACTCGCCAATGAAAGTAGATCTACCAATTCAAAGCATAAGCTCTCGCTATGAAGAATTTAAAGAAATCATTATGCAAACTCCAGCAGAGCAGCTAGCAAACATCATGCTAGTGTCTGAAGGAATGGAAAATTTATTTAAGAAGAACGTGATGATTGCAAAAGACTATGATGATTTTATAAGCTTATGTTCATCGAGGCGATACACTAAAAGCCGAATCAAAAGAGTATTTCTTTACATTCTCCTCGAAATTAAAAAGGTTTAAATTCTTTAAATTTGTTGAAAAAAGCAAAGAAAATCTAATCTATTAGTAAAAAAATGAAGATATTTAAATAATGCTTTTATTTGATTTAGGTTTTAGAAAAAAACAAAAAAGCAAAAATAAAAGGCTAGAAAATTTGTATTTCTAGCAGATTTTATTTACTCAAAAAGTATATGAATGAAACCACTATTTTCCTAGATTAATTATTTATCAAGAACTTTTAAAATTTTTTCATGTGTTTTTCTTCTCTACTTTTACATGAGACAGCAACTAGTGGGATTGCGGTAGCAAATATTGGAAGAGAAAGTTGCCATTTTAAATTTCTTTTTTTTCATGTGTTTTTCTTTCTTTAGTTTATTATCAATTACTTCATTATATCTGTTGATATTCTATTTTTTTAATTTGCTTATAAATTAAAAAAAATTATAAAAAAACATCAACGTTAGCGATGATGTTTAAGTTATACTATCAAATTTTTACTCTTTTTTCAGGAGCTAAATACATCTTATCCTTTTCGGTAATATCAAATGCTTTATAAAAATCATTTGAATTTTGAATTTGAATATTGGCTCTTAGTTTAGCTGGCGCATGAACATCAATGTCTAGCAGTAGTCTCTGCAACTCCTCTCTGTATTTCATTTTTCAAATTACTGCAAAATTAATATAAAACTTCTTAGCATTAAAATCTTTTTCCAGTTTAGCAGCTTCTAAAGCACAAGCTAATCCGCCAGCATCAGCAATGTTTTCCGAGACAGTAAGTTTACCATTGCATGCTCCAACCGCAATTTCCTTGCCATCAAATAATTCGATCATTTTATTTGCTTTTTCTTGAAATTCTTTTTTATCCGAGTCAGTTCATCAATTGATCATATTTCCGTTTTCATCAAAGTTGGCACCGTTGTTATCAAAGGCGTGTGAGATCTCGTGTGCTATAACAGCACCAATACCTCCATAGTTAGCACTTGAGCCTTGTTTATTACTATAAAATGGAGGTTGTAAGATTCCCGCAGGAAAGACAATTTTATTTTGATTAGGACTGTAATATGCATTAACAATTGCAGGACTCATTGCTCAAAGCTCTTTATCGATTGGTTTCATATATTTAGCAAATTCGTTTTTTGTGGCTAATTCTTTAAATTTTAAATAATTTTCTACAAGGTCATTATATCCATCATATTTTTCAACCTTGAAATCGCTATAGAATGAAGGAATTTTCGTAGGATATCCAACATGTACACCAATTTTACTTAATTTGTAAATAGCTTTATGTTTAGTTTTAATACTTAGTCATTCATTATTTTCAAGACGATTTTTGTAGATTTGAATCATGTTTTGAACCATATATTCAACGTTTTTCTTATTTTTTTCGCCAAAATACTTTTCACCATAATATTTACCAAATGGCATTCCAAATAGTGAATCTACAACAACATTAATTGTTTTCTTTTGTTTATCAAGCGCTTTTTTCTGGCCTCTAAGTGCCCTTTGGAATTCACCAGCAACTTCATCAAATTTATAATCTAGATAAGGTGCTAATTTTAAAATGGCATTGATTAGTAAAAACGATTTGAATAGTTTAAAGTTTTTGTCAACTAAAAGTTTTTGATAATCCTTAACTAGTGAACTTTTTACGGCGATTATCATTTCAACATCTTGGTTTACTAATTTATTCAAAATTTTTGGAACTGATAAACTCTTAATATGTTTGTCAATATCTTCAACTCTTTTTGGATGATATAGGTTAGTATAAATTGCCGACTCTTCAGCTGATAAAATATACTCTGAAGCGGCTTCGTCTCATTTTAAAGCCTCCTTAATCAACTTGTGAGCTTCTCTAGCACCAACAACTTTTTTAAGTAACTTTAACACCATATTCGATCATATTTCATATAATTTACCTTTTTTAGCTAAGTCAGTGTAGTAGCTTTTTTCCGGTAAGATACAAGTTGGATCTGACATGTATAGAATTTCTAGCTCACTGTTTTTAAAATCAGTGCCAATAGCAAAAGGAATTGGTGTAGCAAATCCTCAATATGTTAGTTGGGCATAGTTTCTTTCAATATCTTTTCACGACTCGAATTCTTTAATTCAATTAATAATTCTTTCTAAAGGTTTTATACCATTTAATTTTCGGTCATTTCAATTATTGTAAAGGCGATAGAATTTTACCATCTCAAGTAGTAGAGGTTGATTAGCAATTTCAGAACTATCTTTATCTCATTTAGTTAGTAAAGATTTTTTTAGTTTATTTAGTTTTTCATCGATTTCTTCAAAAGAACCAATAACACTTTTGTGCTCAGGAATTTCATTTTCTCTAATTCAATCTCCATTAATGGCTTCGTAGAAATCGTCATTTAGTAATGCTTTGTTCATAATTATCCTTAATCTATATTTGTGTAAATAATATTTTGTTTGTATTTGTATAATACTTTCTTATAAAATTTATAATTTAATTTTTCTAATACAACCTTAATATCATGTTGCATAGCTTTTTTGAATAAACTGTTAAGTAGTAGTAGAGTAGCGGGATCACTTAACCTAGAAGTGATATTTTCTCCAATTCAAATAAATTTAATTCAGGGTGAAATCAAATTGACAATCGGCTCGCTAATCTTATTAATTTTAATGGCTAAATTAATTCTTTCACCTTTTAATTTTTTCTCAAGCATAATTTTTAAGTTATTTATACTATTCAAGTTACCAAATTCAATAATTTGAATTAAATTTTTACATTTTGCATCGGCAAAAATAATTTTTTCGGGGCCAACAGAATTTAGAATGAAATCCTCTATAAACACGAGTGAATTATTCAATTTATATTTTTCAACATTATCATAAAAATTAAAAATAAGGTCTTTGTAAATGTCAAGGTTTTTAATACTGTCATTAGTTGCGTGATTTAATTCTAAAAATCTATTTTTAAAAGTTAGTTTTCTAGTAGCAAATTTTTTATTACTAAAATTTTTGAAAAGTATTTCTTCATTTGTAATTATTTTTGATTCTTTAATTTCGTCCTCAATAATTTTATATTGCTTTTCAAAGTCAATAAAATCATTTTCTTCTAGTCATTTATTGCTAATTTCAATTAATTTTCCTTGTTTTTCGCCAGCATATCTAATTTTAATATAGTCAAATAAGATATTAAATTTTTCTTCGCTAATATTATTTAGAAGTTGATTATTAAATGTTACCATCCGTGAGTAGCATTTAACATATGTTTTAGCAGCAGTAACAATTTGTTCTATTGCTGCTTTTGCTTCAACTGGTGAAAAATCTTCAAATGGAAAAATAAAAAAAAGTTTATTTCATTTTAGAATTGGTTTAATATTAAAAATTTCTTTAACAGCACATTGTTTTTTAAATAAGTTAATAAAGTTTTCAACGGTCGAAATATTGCTAACATTTAAAATAAAAGCAAGGGCAAAATATTTATTTTTTTCATCAAATAAATATTCATTGCTTTCCTCGATTTCCTTGAATACTTTTTCATCTTTAACGCTAAAATTTTTTCACTCAATAAAGCAATTAGCTAGGTCACCTTCAAAATTATTAACTTGAAACTTAATAAAGGATTGTATTTGTAACATTTTATTATCAATAATTGAAAATCTAATTTTTTCTGCTTTTTTAGCTTGGAGAAGATTTTCAATCTGCTCTTTAATCTCGGAAGGAAGGCAATTTAAAAAATCAGAGAGTTTAACTCATTTACCGCTAGACAAAGCGGTTTTTCTAAAAAATCAAGGATCAACATTTCTCACTTCACTATCATTATTAATTTTTATTCTGCTTTTTTTTAGGTCAACTGATAGTGACATATAACCTTCAGAATTTTGGATTTTAGCGTAACGTCTTTTGCCGATAATAAAGATTAAAAACGTGACTGCCAAAAAAATTAGAACAATTGATATTAATCAAATGATCACTAATAAGACATTATATTCTTCATGTATATTATTACTACTGTTCATCTTCCTCCCACTTCTTTATGGCTGGATGATGTTTAGCGAGTTTCTTTATCTTTTTATCGATTTCAAATTGAACTTCAATAATTTCATCAACCATATTTATAATTAAACCCTTACCATATGTTTTGTGTGTTATATAATCGCCGATAATTAAATTATCATTATTTTTATTTTCCTGTGCAATCGAGAAATTATTGGCAATGCGAATAGATTTATTTTCGTGAATTCCCGCCTCATCTAAAAAGCGACTTTTTGTGTTAATTCCACTTTTGCCAACAGAAAATGAAAGAAATAATTTTTTCTTAGCTCTTGTCATGGCGACATAAGCAAGACGTCTTTCTTCTTCCAAACCTTCAAAATTTTCTTCTTGTTTATTATCCATTTTTTTTAGGTAAATAAAGTCTTTTTGAGGTGAAAGTAAAATTGCCCTGCGTAAAGGGAAGATATTTTCTGAAAGTCCAGCTATAAATACATAATCAAATTCCAACCCTTTTGCATTGTGGACTGTCATCAGCGAGACAAAACTAACGGCATCATCTTCAACGTCGCGATCAGTAATTAAAGTAATTTCTTGTAGATATTCATCAATTGTTCCCTTGGGGTGTTTTTTCTCTCAATTTTCAATAGCATCAATTAAACTCATAAAGTTTTCAACTCTGGCTTCATATTCTTCTTCTGATTTTTTAATTTCTTCAAAATATTTAAGGCGATTAAAAATTAATTCTTTTAAGGTTAGATGAATTGAATTTTGTTGGATTGCTCGCTTTGCTCATCTAATTTCATTAATTAAGCTAGCAATATTTTTTAGCGTATCCACCGATATTCTTAACTTAGTTTGTATTTCTTCAAAATTACTTTGTAAACAACTAAATAAATCCATATTTTTGTTTCTCGCAAAAGCAAGAAGCTTATCAATAGTTATGTTGCCAATTTTTCTTGAAGGTTTATTAATGATTCTAAGTAATGATATTTCACTTCCATCATGAATAACCCTTAAATAGGCTAAGGCGTCTTTTATCTCTTCGCGTTGATAGAATTTAATTGAACCAAAGATTTTATAAATGCTATTTTCTCTTATTAGAGCTTCTTCAATTGCTCGCGAGTAGCTATTAATCCGGTATAAAATTGCGATGTTTTTTAGTTGTACTCGATTTCTTTTTAGATTGGAGATTTTGTTGGCAATTCATCTAGCTTCTGCTTCATCACTAAATCCACAATAAAATTCAATATCTTCACCTTCTTCGTTTTTTGTGAATAGTTTTTTGTCTAGTCTTAATTTATTATGAGAAATTAAATTATTAGCAACTTTTAGGATGGATTTAGTTGAACGATAATTCTCTTCCAATTTAATTGTTAGGGCATTTGAAAAATCTTTGTCGAAGTTCATGATAATGTTAATATCAGCATTTCTTCACGAATAAATAGTTTGGTCTGGGTCACCAACAATTGTTAAATACGGCGTGGTGGCAATTTTTTTCATAATCATATATTGCAGAACACTTGTATCCTGAAATTCATCAATTAACACATATTCATACTTCTTTTTTCATTTATCAGCAACTTTTTTAAATCTAGGATCATAAAACAAACGATAAACAAAAACTAGTAAATCGTCAAAATCCAAAGAACGCGATCTTTGTAGATGAATTTGGTATTGTTGATAAATTATTTCTTTGGTTTTAGCAACCTTATCATCGGTTTCTTCAATATTTTTATTGTTTTTTTCTTCAAAGTTCTCAATTTCATTTTTTTTATTTTGAATAAAACTAATTATTGAAGAGTATGTATATTCTGTACTTGAAATGTTTAATTCACTATATACGATTTTTAAAACTTCTTTTTGATCAAGTTCATCTAAGATTTGAAAATCATTACTATATCCAAAATTGTGGATTTCACTTCTTAAAATTTTGGCACACATGGCATGAAATGTTGAAATAGTCGGATTGCCTTCTACGTCCATATTTGCTAATAATTGAAATACTCTTTGTTTCATTTCATTGGCTGCTTTGTTGGAAAATGTTAAGGCTAATATTTTTTCTGGCGATATTCTTTCATTTTCAATTAAATAAGCAATCTTATGAGTCAGAACCTTGGTCTTCCCGGATCCGGCTCCGGCTATAATTCTAAGCGGACCTTCATTGTACATAACGGCAGCTTTTTGCTGTTCATTTAGAATATCTAAATTAATCATAACTTCCTCCTAAGATATAATGTTTAAAAATAAACACTAACAATAATTATAACATTAGCACAACAAAATCAAGGTAATCAGGGCAAAATAAGGCAATAAAAAAATTAAAAACTTTCTACATTTTTAATTTTCGTATTTTAGATTGGGTAGTTCTCGTATTTTTGGCTTAATAATTGCTTTAATTTCTTGAATTTCTTCAGATTTATCGAATCTATTTTTTCAAACGGTATAGGTGTTTGATAGGTTATCATTAATACCAATTCGACTCTCCTTTACGTTGCTAATGACCAAAAAAATTTCAGCAAATGTCGCAAATGAGGCTAAAGCGGTGGGAATTAGCACAAAAACCCTCTCAAGCGTTTCTAACTTGCCACTATTTCTATTGATTTTCGCAGCTTTTATGAATAATTCTGGTGATACAAAGATAATGAATAAAGCGAAAATGATCATCCATGTAAAGGCAAATAATCTTTGTCTATCAAAAATTGCTCGGCTTAGTTTGGTTTTAGCTTCTTGTGGAATGATTTTGATTTTACAAATCATCATACCAATAGTTTGTCCCTGAAATAATATTGGAATAATTATTCAAAAAATATTTAACATTAAAATCAGGAGCGTAAGTCAAACATAATAATTTCACTTATTAATATATTCTCCAAGTTTATAGTTAAACACTAAAAATGATGAACTAATAGCGAAGGCAATGAAAATTAGCAAATCAATTATTGTGGCAAGAAGTCTAATTCAAAAATTAGCTTTACGATTAATTAATCCCATGAGATTTTTTTAAATATTAAATTTCAGCTAGAAATGTCACTAGCTAAATCTTTCAGCTGAGTTAAATTAAGTTTTTGAATTAAATTAAGGCTTTTATTTTTTTCATTTCAGCCAATTTCATTAATCAAATCAAAGAGAGCCATTTTTAGATTTTTAAGTGATTTAGCACTTTGACTTTTTCTTTTAAATTTAGCCGACCCTAGATAGCCTGCAATAAAATAATTAAAGTTTAAGTATTTTGCGAATTCTAAAGCAATTTTGGTGTTTTCATTTAATTCACTGCCAAGGGTTTCAATAACTGTTCAGGTTTTATTGATTGACTTTGGATTAAGCAAAAGAATATTATTGTTATGATCTGACACTCATGTTGTGTTAATAAAAGCAAAGGTTTTGGACAAAATTAAACCACTAAAGGTGTAGTATGGTGTGTACTGCAAATTGGCATTTTTTAACTTAGTATCTTCACAAATACTTCTAAAAATTTCAGTTTTCATAATGGCGGCAAAGGCAAATGGAATGGCGTAAGCAAAAGGCGATAAATCATTTTTTAGCTCAATAACTTTATTAGTGCTGAAGTGCGAACCATATAGTTTATGTTCAACAATTCCTTTGCATGAACTAAGCACTTCGATGAAATCTGGTTTTGTAGCACAGCCGCTAATAAATTCATTAAAATTCTTAATAAATCCACTTTTGATTTTGGTGTATGAATATAAAACATAAGTGTATTCAGTTTTTACATATTCCATTGCCTGTTTAAGAACACTTGTAATATGTTGGTGCGAAGTATTAATAATTAAACTAATGCGATTTTTTAGTTTCATTTGTAATTTTGCTATTGCATCCAAGTCGTACTCAGATGGTTTGTCAATAGTAATTACAATTTTGAAATTTTGATCTTTTTGTTTGAGAAGGTTATGGAAAATATCGTCAATTGAAATAGTTGGTTTATAGATCGGAACAATAATTGTTAATGGTGATTTCATATTACATCTTTATTTGTCCGGGAACTCTTGGAAAAGGAATAGCATCACGAATGTTTGAAATCCCAGTTACATACATAACAAGTCTTTCAAAACCAACACCAAAGCCACTGGTTGGGGCATAACCAAATCTTCTTAGATCTAAATACCATTGTAGAGGTTCTTGTGAAATGTTTAACTCTTTTAGTCGAGATACTAGCTTGCTGTAGTTATTTTCTCTTTCACTACCACCAATTAATTCGCCAATGCCTGGAACAAGCAAGTCAAATGCTGCTACGGTTTTGCCATCAGCATTTTGTTTCATATAGAAAGCCTTAATGTCTTTGGGGTAGTTTATAACAGCAATTGGTCCTTTAGCAACTTCGTTTGATAAAAATTTTTCATGCTCTGATGCTAAATCAACACCAAAATATAAATCTTTTTCTTCAAAAATATCTTTATGTTTTTCTAAAATTTTCAATGCATCTGCATAGTCAATAACTTGTAGTTTTGTGTTAATAAATTTATCAAGTGTTGGTAAAAGTTTATTGTCTTGTAAACTATCTAGGAATTGCATTTCAGCTGGATAGTTTTTAGTGGTATTTCTAATCGCAGTTTTTAGTAGGTCGTCAGCTAAGTGAATTGTTTGATCAAGGTTGAAAAACGCCATTTCCGGTTCAATCATTCAGAATTCCGCTAGATGACGTGAAGTGTGTGAATTTTCAGCTCTGAATGTTGGAGCAAAGGTGTATATTCTCTTGAAAGCCTGTGCATAAGATTCGCCATGTAGCTGTCCAGTTACCCCCAAAAATGCCTTCTGTTTAAAAAAGTAGTTTTTAGTTTCGTCATTAACTAATAAAGTTTCGCCAGCACCCTCTCCATCATTTGAAGTAATAATTGGAGCTGCAAAATTAATGAATTCATGTTCTTGAAAGTATTTGTGAATTTCAAATAAAAGTGAATTTCTAACTAGAGTGATAGCTTTAAATAATTTAGTGCGGTTTCTAAGATGCGGGATTTCCCTTAAAAATTCGATTGAGGTTTCTTTTTTTTGAATTGGAAAATCTTCGTCAACATTGCCAATAACTTCAAGAAATTCAACTACAAGCTCAAATGGTTGTTGAGCGCTTGGAGTTAAGTTTATTTTACCTTTAATTTTTAATGATGAACCTAGTGAAATTTCGTCCACTAATTTATTCTTAATCATTTCACCTTTTATTACTAACTGTAAATTATCGATTGTACTTCCATCATTTAAAGTAATGAAACGAATCTTATCATTTCCACGATTTGATACTACTCACCCCTCAAATTGATAATCAGTCATGCTTTTCAACTGTTCTTTTTCTAAAAATAGCTGTTTTATTGTCATATTTTCTCCTTAATACTTAATTATATATGAATAATATAATTTATTTTTTATGACTTGGTTGCCTCAAAGTAATAACTTGAGATTTTAGTTCTTAAATTGTTATCAATTATTGGGTAAGGAAATAAGCTGTATGTAGTGTCTGAATCGGGTTGTTCGTAGATTTTAATTGCCTCTTCATCATTAGCAAAATATCATTTTAAAATGAAATTATATGTTGCGTTACTTGTTGGCGTATATGAAACATAGTCAAAGTTTGAAATATCACCAATATTTGTTTCCGAGAAAAGATCTGCTATTGCTTCTGAAAAACCAAGACTGTCATCACTAAAGGTGTTTCTAATAATCAGCAGTCATTCATAATTTTTTTCTAACTCAGGGTCTTTGATAAACTCATCAAATTTTTGAAGGTTTCAGTTCTTAATGTCTTCTCAATTTGAATTAGTAGAAAATAATGTTGATTTTAGGTCTAAACTTTCTGATTCATTAAACGATTTAATTAAATCTTTTTGAGCTTCAATATCAAGTTCATTTAGTTTTTTTGTTAATTTATCTTTTTCGGTTTTTACTAAATTTTCATCTTCTAGATATTCTTTTAGTTCACTAAAAAATGAACGTTCTAGAACTGATATATCAGTGCTAATATTTTGTGAATTATCTTCACTGCTAGTATATGGAGTTTGTTTGTAAATTAATGAACCGATGGTTTCTAAAACTTCATCCGATTCCTTATCTGTTAGTGCCTTTGAAAGAATTCAGTTATCCATTAATAAATAATTATTTTTAGGACGAATGAATTTAATTTTTCCTTCTTCAACATTTGAGAAATTATCAGTTGAATAATAAGCATCAAGAGCATCACCATTATACATAATAACAGCGTCTGATCTTCCGGCTTTTGGTTCAATTAAGTGATTTAATAATTCAAGTCCATCACCACTCAAATAATTATATTGAGCATTTTTAATACTATTGCCAGTTGCTTTTTCAACAAACTTAATGAATGAATCAATTGCTAAGCGATAGTTATCGTCATTAAAATCAAAAACTCTTTTTGAATTAACCACTTTAGTGAAAATATCCATTCAGTTCTCGCCATGTGTCATTGCTCCAATCATAAGATTATCAACAAAGGCATTAGTTCATCCAAAATGTTTATAATTAGCTGAACGTAGCGAGTTAAAGATTTCGTCTCAATCTAATTTTTGACTTTTATCCCCAATTTCATCTACTGCTTTATTAATGTCTAAATTAGGTCGAGTCTCTTCGTTAATGTTGTATGCAATACCTTTATCTTGAATAAAATATGGCAAAACATATTCATAGAAATGATCAGATTTTTTTGAGTTAGCAATAGTACTATATCCAACTGCTTCTCCAGTTTTTTCATCTCTGATAATGTGGTATTTGTAACGTTCTAATTTATTTTCCGACTCTAGCTTTATTAATGTATTTAGAATTATTGCATCAAAAGCTTCAAGATGAGAAATGACATTTTTTGTGTAGAAATGTTTGCGAACTTCTCAATCTTGAGTTCCCGGTCCATAAATTTTTTCAAAGTTGATTTTTTTAATTTTTTGGTCAATTATTAGTTGCGCCGCCTGAAAGTCACTTCCAACACCAGCAATTGCTTTATCTTGAGTAAGCGCTTGAGTGAATTCGCTGATTTCTTTGAATACTTTATAGTTGTATTTCTCTTTAATTTGACCAATTATTTTAGGCGATAAATACGATTCATAGTTGTATACACTTGGTCGATATTGGTTTCCAAATTTAATTGCGATAGCTGCGATTAAAGCAAAAAAACTTAGGATTATAAAAAATATAGAAATAATAATTTTTCATACACGTGTTCTCAATTTAAATTACCTATTTAAATGCGATTTTTTTGCATTTCCTTTTAAATTTAGTTGGGCTAATTTTTTCATTTTAACAATTCTTGAACCTTTGGTGGCGATATAAATTGTATTTGCTAATATTACCACTAAGAGTGATATTGCTCCAATTCCAAGCGATCATGCTTGAAACTGACCTTCATATAACTGCGTTCCGAGAGTTTCAGTGTTAGAAACAATTCTGGTAATAATAAAATCATCAAATGATAAGGCAATAGTAATAACGAAAGTAAAACCAATTGATCCTAACATGTAAACAAAATAAGTTTTGAATCAAGTTCTAATTTTTGAATATCCAAGATCTTGACTTGATTCAAAAATACTTTTAGAGAATTTGTCACTTTTTGGTAACATAATTAGAATTCCATAAGGCAAGGTCATGACAGTGTGGCCAATAATTGCCCTAAAAAATCCTTCATTTGTTGCTTTAAGGGTTCCTAAGAAAATTAAATTTAAAACAATAGCAAGAGTTAGTCCAGTAATTACATCAGGGTTAATTAGTGGCACATTAGATGTTGATTGAACAAAAGTTCTTGCGGTTTTATTTTTATGTCTTCATAGCGAAAAGACAGTGATTAGCGAAAGGGTGATTACTAAAATTGAAGTTGCTAATCCTAACAGAAAAGAGTTAACAAATGCTAGTGCATGAGATTTTGAAAATAGTTCAACATAGGCCGCATATGAAAATCTATTTCATGTTGTAACGGAAAATATTCCTTTATCCGATGGAGCATTGAAACTATAAATGGTTCCAAAAATTATTGGTATGTAAAGACAGGCAAGAATAACAATAATATATGAATGTTTTAGAACACTTTTAAATTTACTCATATATACCTCCTTGTTTTCTTTTGGCAATAATGTAAGGAATTCCGTAGATTAGTCCATAAATAGCTAATAGCACCAAAAGAGTAATAATAACTAATGATGAAGCATTGGCTAAATCAAATGGGTTAGCAGTATTAGCAAATTGATTAATTAAATTTCCTATTAGCTGTTTTTGACTACCATTAGGTAGAAGTTTATCAGAAATAATAATTGATGTGGCCGCAATCATAAGCACAATTCCAAAGCCACTTAGAATAGCTCTAGAACAGTAAGGAAGAATCACCTTGAATAGAGTTTTAAATTTTGAATATCCAAGGTCCTCTGATGCTTCTAAAATATTATTGGGCATATCTTTTATTACTTGATATAGTGGCATAATCATAAATGGTAAAAATAGATAAACCATACCAAAAATAATAAATGCGTTATTGTTTAGATGATTTTCATCAAAGATTGCTGAGAATAGTCCACGTACTGCAAGTGCTTTTGAAATCGTAAAGATAGCAAGGGGACTTAAAATTAAGCTTAGCGCCAAAGTTTTGAAGATTATTGATTTTGACTTAGCAACAATATAGGCATAAGGAAAACCAACAATTAGGGCTGCTGTGGCGGCAATTAAACCAGTTCACAGTGATCTAAGAATGATTAATCATGTTGAAGGTTTTGCAACGATTTCTCAGTTCTCTAATCTTACTTGATCGTCAATTGGCTTTAGAGCATAGATAAAAATTAAAATCATGGGAAGAACAATAAAAAGTATTGCAAAGATAATGTAAGGGATTAAAACTGTTAGTTGGAATTTACTCATTCCATTTAAGAAGTTAAATTTTCTTTTTTTAATTTTGTTTAAGCTAGATATTTTCATCGACATTACCATCCGCTTCTTCTTCAGCTTTTAATTTTAAATCCTTCTTCATTAAGTGAATAGAATCAACGCTTCAGTTTAAATATACATCTTTGTCAACTTCATGTTTTGTTGAAGTTTCAACAACAATTATCTTGTCTTTGACTTTAATTTCATAGGTGTAGTAGCTACCACCGTATGTTGATTTAACAATTGTTCCGGCCATCTTAGCATTATTTTTTGACCTTGTAATTGTAATATCCTCCGGTCTTATTAAAACATCTACTTCTTCATCAACTTGAAATTCATCATGAATAGTTTCATAGGTTTTATTCATAAATTTAACCTTGTTGGCTTTTATAAATTGGCCATCAAAAAAGTTTGAATTACCAATGAAGTTTGCTACCCATTTATTAATTGGATAATCATAAAGTTCATGTGGAGTAGTAAATTGTTCAACTTGTCCATCTCTAATAACAGCAATTCTATCGCTTAATTCTAGTGCTTCATTTCTGTCGTGAGTAACAAAAATAAAAGTTAGTTTTAATTTTCTTTGAATATCACGCAATAAGGTTTGCATTTTTTCTCTAATCTTAGCGTCAAGAGCACTTAGTGGTTCATCTAATAAAAGAATCTGTGGCTCAATTACTAAAGATCTTGCGAGAGCAACTCTTTGCTTCATTCCACCTGATAAGAAATTAACATTTTTCTTTTCATTGCCTTCAAGACCTACCAGTTTCATAATCTGCTTGACTTCTCTGTCCATTTCTGTGTTAGTTATTGGACGAGTTAAATATCTTTTTTCAAATGATTCTGTTTTTAGGTCAACGAAATTTTCTCAGTATGAATATTTGAAGTCCATATCATCAATTCATGATTGGTATTTATCTTTCTTTTTCTCAGATAGTTTATTACTTAGAAGAAAGTTCTCGTACTGTTCCATGGTTTTATCAAGATTTTTCATCTCAGTTTGTGCCTTTTTAGCTCATTTTTTTTGTTGAACTTTTAACTTAGCAGAAAAGGATTTAGGAATATTTTCGCGAGGAATTCTTTTTAATCTTAATCCATATTTAATATTGTTTTCTACGTTCAGATGTGGAAAGAGCGCATAATCTTGAAAGATTGTTGAAACATCTCTTTTGTGGGGGCTTAAATCTTTGATATCTTTACCATCAAATTTTACTTCCCCCCTTGTTACTCATTCAAAACCACCAATAATTCTTAAAATAGTAGTTTTTCCTGAGCCAGAAGGACCTAGCAAGGTGATAAATTCGCCTTTGTTAATTGACAGATTAACATTATCTAAAACGGTTTTGTCATCATATTCTTTAACAATATCGACAAGCTCAATGATTGGGATGTCTTGGCCATTATTTTTTTTCATTTTATTTTCCATATGTAATCCTATTCTATTCTCAACTATGATTTAGTTGTTTCGTAATAATAATCAATAATATTGGTTCTTAATCTTAAATGAATCGGTTGATAAGTCCGATAATTGGTATCGTGATCTTGACCGGCATTAAAAATTTTAATTGCGTTTTTGTTTGGTTTTTTATTTTCATCGAGGAAATATCATTCTCTTAAAAATTTATTAGTATTTTCATAAGCTGGAGTGTAATTAATAACATCAAAATTTTCAATGAACGGTAAATTTTGACTACTAAACCCTGCTTTGAATTCATCATAATATTCTTTATAAAAATTTGGGTCTATTTCCGAGACTTTTTTGGCAATTTTCATTTCACTATCATTAAATAAATTCTTAGTTATGAAATTACTATTGTTTATTTTTTTGCTAATTAATGTGTACACTTCTTGCAAATATAGAGTCTCAATTTCTGCTTTTGTGGCAACTGCATTCTTAAATAAAGTTTCATTTAAGGTGTCGAGCAGTGTATTCAGCTCATCATCGTCAGTATCTCTTGAGACAATTCAAGCGTCAATATTCATGTATGAATTTTGTGGCCTGATAAACGAAACGTGAGGTTCTGGCCCCAGTCTTTCAAAATTATCTTCGCCATAATATGCATCTAATGCATCGCCATTATACATAATTGAAATGTCAGCTTTTCCATTTTTTGGTTCAATAATTGTGCTGACAAGTTCTTGTCCATCAGTTACCAGTTTGTTGAAATTAGATTCTTTGATACTGTGCCCTGTTCCATTTTTAACGAGTTCTAGAAAAGAATTCATAATGTATTTATAATTGTCTTTATCTAAATCTTTTCATAGTTCACCATTTTTCTGTGATAGGTCACCATTTTCATAAGCATAGAATTGACCAATCATGGCATTATCTTGGAATCAGTTTGTTCAATAAACTCGTGGAATTTTATATTTACTAGTTAAAGTTTTTAAAATATCAAATCAAGTTCTTTGTTCGTTAACATCGTCAAATGAGACACCATCTTTTATATTATTTCGATCAGTTGTTTCATTTTTTTCTTTGTCAATATTATAAACAATTAGCTTGTCTAAAATAAAATAAGGGATTAGAAACTGATAGTAATTATCGACACCGACTCTGCCATCAATTTCAAAACCGATTACCTCATTTTTATCATTGTAATAAAGGAAAGGAATAAAATCAGAGTATGCGATTTTATCTCAATCATTTTGAATAATATTATTTGGATTTTTCTGTTTAATCTCAGCAATTATTCAATCATTGAAAATTTTAAAATTATTTTTTAGAATTTGAGGATAGTGTTCCAAAATCTCTTCGTCATTTTTAAAGTCTTTACCAAAAACTCTAGAAAAATCAATTTTTCTTAATTTTTTGTCGACTATTAGCTGAGCAATTTGATAATCACTTCCTATTCCAGCAACAGCCTTTTTATTGTTGATGGCCCGCGTTAGCTCATCTAAATTAGTAAAGGCATGGTATGAATATTTTTGTTTTAATTTTGCGATTGTTTTAGTATTTAAATACGATTCGTAGTTATAAATACTAACTTTAAAAGGCGATAAAATTTTAATTGATAAAATTGATACAAAAATCACAAACATAATAACAGATAAAATTGATATTAAAATTACCTTAAGTTTATGATTTATTGCTAAATATTTTTTCATTTAATAACCTAATTTGTTGATTTTGCTTTCATTATCCACCCAGTTTTCATTTAATTTAACCCGTATTGTCAAATATATTTTATTTTGGAATAGTGTTTCCATTTTCTTTCTTGAAATCATTGATATTTTTTTGATAAGTGATCCACCTTTTCCAATAACAATCATTTTTTGTGATTCTTTCTTAACATAGATTGTAGCATTTATTACATAAGTACCGTTTTCTTCTTTAGGTTCTCTAAACTCATCAATTTCTACTGCGATTGAGTGTGGTAGTTCTTCATATAGATTTTTAATTGCGCTTTCACGGATGATTTCTTTTGCCATAAAACGAAGTGATACATCACTTAGTTGGTCTTCATCATAAAAAGGTTCTGAATCATATGCAAATTTTTTAATTTCGTTAATCAGATCACGGTAAGTATTAGTATAGGTTTTACCAACACCTAATATCTTTTCAAATCCTAGATCTTTAAGTTGCATAGCTTTTTGGCTTAATGTTTCCATGTTATTTTCTAGATCAATTTTTGAAATAACAGCAATTTTATTAGTTATGTGTTCATTATTAATTTTTTCAATGATAAATTTATCACCTTTTCCGATTTCTTCATTAGCTGGAGTAACAAATAAAACCAAATCAGCTTCATTAAAGGTGGCATATGATTTGCTATTTAATTTTTCTGATATTAAATGCTCAGCTTTATGAATTCCGGGAGTATCAATAAATATCAATTGATAGTCCTCATCATTATATATTCCACGGATTTGATCTCTTGTTGTTTGTGCTACTTTGCTAACAATTGAAAGATCATAATCAAGTAATGTATTTAAAATGGTGCTTTTTCCCACATTAGGTCTTCCAACTAGCGACACGATACAAATTTTTTTCATAATTATTCCTCACTTTTATTAACTATTTTCTCTACTAATTTTTAATTTCTTCATAATATTATCAACATGACCATTCATTACTTTTGCTTCATCTTCAGTGATATGGTCGAAACCAAATAAATGTGCGATGCCATGCGCGAATATATAACAAAATTCCCTTTTTAAACTATGATTAAATTTTTTGGCTTGTTGTTTTATCTTTCATGGGGAGATAATAATTTGTCCCAATTCTCTTTCATCTAGAAAGTCAAGTTCATGTTCTTCATTAAATGGAAAACTTAAGATATCAGTTGTGTAGTTCTTTTGCCGGTATTGATAATTTAATTTTTTCATCTTTCAACGAGTGACAAATAGGACATCCACATGTAAATCTTTTTTGGATAAAAATTCGAGTTTAGCTTCTTCTAAAATCTTAATAAATTCTCCCAGAAAATTGAAGCGATAAAAACTCCTATTTTTAAACATTAATTTATTCATATTTGTATATTATAAATAATATTTTTATATTTGTAAAAATTACAAAAATCTTTTTATTAAAAAACTAATTTATTATAAGAATTATTAATGATGAACCTATTTACATGGCTGATTTCAATAAATAGGCAATTATCTTGAAATTTTCTTATTTTTTCGCTAATTTTATGAAAGCTCTCTTCAGAAAAGTTTTCAAATATTTCATCTAAACAGATTACTCTATATTTTTTACAAAACAAACGCATAATTGAAATAAATTGTTGTTGACCACTTGATAAATTTGTGCCATAATTTTCGATTTTGTATCGTAAATTCAATTTAAAAATATTAAAAATTTCAGCAAGGTTATATCTTTGATATGCATCAATAAATATTTCTACTTTCTTTGCATCATTTTGAGTAATTATATTTAGTAAGTTATCACTATCAAAATATTCGGAATCGTTGTTTAAATAAATTTGCTCTCTTCATTGCTTTAAATTAATATTTTTAATGCTAATCCCATCAATTAAAATATCTCCAGAGGTATGTGAATAAAGTTGCCAAAGAATTTTGAGCAATGTTGATTTCCCAGAACCATTTGAGCCAATCAAATGAGTGTGGTTATCAATTTCATAATTCAGATTTTGAAAAATTGGTATTGATCCATAAGAAAATTCTAAATTTTTAAAAGCAATAGTGTTGATTTCTGGGCACTCGATGGCCACTAGGTTTTTTTCTGACTTGATATTTAAATTAAATAAGAACTTTAATCTTAAAATTCCGATCTTATTAATTGAAATGCCACTAATCAAACTAGACATGTTTTTTGTCGGTGAATTTAGAAGAGTGAAAATGGTAGAAATTAGTGATAGATTTGCTATATTGATTTTTTTTGCAATGAACAGTATTGCCCCATAGTATAAGATAAACATTTGAACAACAGTAAAAAGAAAGTCATTGAATGTATTGATGCCCGTGTCAATCTTGAAAATTAATTGCTGATAGTTTATTGAATCATCTAAGATTTTTTTAAAATCTTGAATTTTTCAAGCCATATATTCTTGATTCCAACGGTTGTTTCAATTAAGAAAAACGCCATTTATGTTTTGGATTTGATTAATTTTTTTAATTATTAATCGACTATAATTCATTCTTATTCTTTGAAATCCAAGCAAGGAAATGATAAATACAATCAAGCAGTAGCAAATGGCAATATATAAGATAATTTTATTCAAAATTCCCAGTATTATGCCGGCAGAGAGAAAAATAACGAGGTTATTGAGCGAAAAAAGTAATAAGTTAGTTTTATACTCAACAATCTGGGGAACTAGGCTTATAGTAGATAAAAATTCATTTTGTGATATTTTATTCAATTGTATTTCTGGCGCCCTACTGATATCTTGCTGAAGTTTTTCATAAATTCTTTTTTCATAATTTGAGCTAACTCTAAATTTTAAAATTTTGTTCAATCAGCTCATTAAAAAGCGAAGTATTACTATTCATAAGAAGATAACAAAAATTATTAAAAATTTATTGTGTTGTTTACTGTCAAATAAAGCTTCAAAAATATATTTTGAATAAAAGCTACCAACAAATGAAAAAAGTTGAGTAAGTATGACAAGCAAAAAAATCACAATTCATTTATGATATTCATATTTAACAGGGATACTATAATTCTGTTTTGGTATCGAGTTTTTTTGAAAGTTATTGTCTTGATCTTTTTTGACAATGATAATAAAATTATTGTAATATCTTTCTAGCTCATCATTAGCCAAAAAATATCTCCCTCGTACTGAATCAACTAGTCAAAATCCTTTCCTAGTTTTGCTTTCAAATATAACATAATGCTGCCCTTGCTCAAGGTTCAAAATGGTAGCATATTCTTGGTCAATATTAATTTTTAAAAATGACTCAAAATCACCCTCTAAAATTTCTATTTTAAGTCCAATTTTATTTTCCAGTTCTTTAAATGAAAATAACGAAATACCATTTTCATCATATTTAGCATTAACCTTTAGATAATTTATGTCACAAAGTTTATTGTAATATTCTCTAAAGAAAGCCTGCAGCACAAAAATTCCACAATCTTTAATATCAATTTGTTTTCCGATCCACATATCTAAATTTTTATAGATATTATTTTTTTTAGTGGTAATTTAATAAAAAAAGGCGAAAACGTTACTAATCTGGATATTGTGATAGTTCGAAAAATTAGGTATAATTTTATAATATGAATAAAAAGCACAAAAATCGTAACAAAAAACTAGCAATCCTTGCCTTATCAGCCGCAGCAGTGATTCCATTAATTGCTGTAAGTTGTCAGTTTAATAGACCATCCGTAACTTTAAATGATGAAGCAGTTGCGTTGTTTGAAGAAAAAGGCTATCATGTTAAGGGATCAGCCAGCGCATTTAATTCCGATAACTATCAAACTAGCAACCCAATTCACCCTGATGACATATCATATAAAGTAAAAAAATTAAAATTTGATCAAGATGGAAAACCAATTTATATTTACGAACCAGGAAAAAAACCACAAGGTAATGAACCTCAACTTTATGAAATAGAATTTGACAGCAATGGTCAACCAATTCGTGAAGGTGACTCTTTTAAATATAAAATTGGAAAAAATGGCTTACCAATTCCAACTGATATTCCAGAAAAAGGGCGTCCAATTCAAGCTTTTGACATTAATAATGAGTATGATTCAAAACATGTTTACAAGTTAAAAGAACAATTTAAATTTTTGAATACAGTGAATTTTAGTGGGAGATATGATTATCGAATATTTTCATTTACTTGAAAAGAACTAAGTGAGTTCTTTCCTTCAGCGGCTTCATATAATTCCTATAGAAAGTATCACGATAATCCCAAAGCACTTTTTTTAATTCTATACTGAATTTTAAAAAGTGATGAGGCAGCCCCAAATATTCAAAAGGAAGTCACCGATCCATCAGTTGCCGGTTTAGCAAGAATATCAAATGGCCGCGGTAGACCTTATAATTTCCCAATTGAAGAAGCACCCCTTCCTTACTTTCCTGGCGCCATTGCCTCAAAAGGTAGTACATATTTTTGAAAAGATGCTGCTGATCCAATTGTAGTTATTTTTGAACAACCATAAGATAAAGGAAAATATTTATGAATAAAGATAAAAGAATAAGAACAAGATATGCTCCAAGTCCAACGGGATATTTACACATTGGCGGAGCAAGAACAGCACTATTTAATTATTTATTTGCTAAGCATTTTAATGGCGATTTTATCTTTCGTTTAGAAGATACTGATGTTGCTAGAAATGTTGTGGGTGGAGAAGCTAGTCAACTTAATAATCTAGCATGACTTGGTATTGTTCCTGATGAAAGTCCACTAAAACCAAATTTGAAATACGGGCCATATCGTCAAAGCGAAAAATTACAAATTTATCAAGAAGCTGCTAATGAATTAATTCAAAAAAATCTAGCCTATAAGGCATACGATAGTGCGGATGAGCTACAAAAGCAACGTCAGGAATCTGAAGATGCCAAAATTGCTTCATTTCGTTATGATCCTAATTGATTGAAAATCTCAGAGGCCGAAAAGGCAAAGCGTGATGCTAGCGGTGAGTATTCAATTCGACTAAGATTGCCGAAAAATACAGTGTATAGATGAAAAGATTTAGTACGTGATGAAATTGCAGTTAACAGTGATGATATTGGTGACTTTGTTATTATTAAAAGTGATGGCTATCCAACCTATAATTTTGCTGTAGTCATTGACGATCACCAAATGGAAATTTCACATGTTCTTCGCGGTGAAGAGCATATTACTAACACTCCTAAACAAATCGCCATATATCAGGCTTTTAATTGAGAAATGCCGGAGTTTGGACATCTAACAATTATTACCAACATGGAAGGCAAAAAACTATCAAAGCGTGACAATAGTGTTAAGCAGTTTATTGAAGATTATAAAAATGAAGGATATCGTCCCGAGGCTATTTTTAATTTTCTAATGCTACTAGGGTGAACGTCAGCTGATAAAACTGAAATGATGAGCAAAGATGAAGCAATTTCAAAATTCGACCCCCTTAGACTAAGTAAAAGTCCTTCGAAATTTGATATTGTAAAAATGGAATGATTTTCAAAACAATATATGAAAAATATTGCCAACGCCGAATTGATTTCCCTTATTAATTCTCCTAAAGATCATAATTGAAATGAAATTTTCGTTGACACATATAAACAATCTTCACCAACGGTTTTGGAACTTAAAAATAACTTAAAAATTTATTTACAACCTAAAAAAGTTTGTGATCTTAGTTTAGATGGTACTGAAGTTATTAAGGTTTTCTATAGTCTCTTAAAGACGATGCCCTTTAGCATTGATAGTATTCAAGAAGCCATTAATAGAACAAAAGATATTTGTAATGTTAAGGGTAAGGATTTGTTTATGCCAATTAGAAAAGCCGCAACGTATGAAGAGCATGGCCCTGAACTTGCTAAGGCAATTTATTTGTTTGGCGAAGATCTAATAATGAAGAGATTAGAAGATGCAACTAAAATATAGACTAATGACCAAATCACTTAATAGTGATAATGGCATTGAAAATGTTTTTGAAACAGAATATGTGGACTATAGTGAAAGAACAGAAGACGAATTCATTGTTATTAATTTTACTGATGAAAAGGATTTTAACTGCGAGGCCAAAATTTCACATTCTGATATTCATCTAGCCTATGCAGCACAGCGCCTTTATCTAAAAAAACATCAGCGAATAGTCAATAAATTGATGCTCAATGAAAAAGAAGGTCTTAACTTAGAGTTTTATTTGAAAGAGGTTGAAATATCACCCAACATTATTGCCTTTTCATATGATATTCTATCTGGCGGCGAAATTCTTGTGGAAAACCGCGCAGAAATGTTGATTAAATAATTAAATTATTCACTTTTTAAAAATAATAATTGCTTTTTTTAACAAAAGCAGTTTTTTAATATATTATTTTTTTATATGTTTAAAATAAATTATATTTCAGCAAATCTTACTTTTATGATAATTGGATATTTACTTGGATCAATTAGCTTTGGAATTATTATTGGTAAACTAAGAGGAAAAGATTTGAGAAAAGAAGGCTCAAACAATGCTGGAGCAACAAATGCCATGCGGGTTTTAGGTTTAAAATTTGGGGCCTTAGTTTTTATTTTAGATTTTCTAAAAAGTTATTTATCAATCATGCTTGCTTTTACGCTCAAGGCCTTAACTAAAAATATTTATATTATTCCAATGCTAGCCGGCCTTGGGGCAATTATTGGTCATGTTTTTCCAATTTTTCATAATCTTAAAGGTGGCAAAGGTGTATCTTGTTTTATGGCAATGATTTTTGCTTTTGATTTTATGATCTTTACCATTTATGCTATGGTTTTTATCTTTATTGTTCTGGTGACAAAATATGTTTCTTTGGCCTCAACAATAACTTCAGCAACAGTCCCATTTATTGGTTTTGTTCGTCCGCTTTATTTTAATTCATCGCTTGGCTTTCTACAAGCAAACACGATTTATCCAATTCATACGATAGTTTTGATTCTTGGAGCAATTATTATTGTAATAAAACATATTCCTAATTACATTAGGCTATTCAACCATCAAGAAAATAAACTTAAGTTATAATTTTATTATGACAAAAAAAATAAGATTAGTTTTAGCTGGAACAGGTAAGTTTTCAGCACAAGTTTTTAGACAATTAATTAACGATTCACGCTTTGAAATCATTTGTTTAATTAGTCAACCTAATAAAAAACTAGACAGAAATAAGCAACCTATTATGACTGATGTCGCTAAGCTGGCAAGGGAATTTAGTATTAATCTATATCAACCTAATAAAATCAGTGAAATTCTTGAAGATCTCAAAAAAGTGGAATTTGACTTTTTTATGACGGCTGCTTTTGGACAATTTATTCCAAATAGTATTTTAGCTCTTCCAAAGTGTCTACCATTGAATGTTCATGGTAGTATTTTAGAAAAATACCGTGGTGCTTCACCAATCCAGTATGCGCTGTTAAATGATGATAAAGTTACTGGTATAACCCTAATTGAAATGGTTGCCAAAATGGATGCTGGCGATATGCTAAAAAAAGCAGTAGTGGAGGTTAAACCAACTGATACAGCACTAGAATTATTTGACAAATTAGGCAAGATTACTGCCGAAAATATTAGTCAGTGGTTAATTGATATTTATAATGGTAATTTTATTAGAGAAGTACAAGACGAATCAAAAGTTACATTAGCTCCTAAAATCCAAAATGAAGAAGCACAACTATTTGCTGATGATAGCTGTCAAGATGCTTTGAATAAGATTAGAGCATTTAATGACCAACCAGGGGCGTTTATGATGTATCGAGAAAAGAGATTAAAGATTTATCGTGCTTCTAAAGAAAAAATTAAGACACCATTGGTAATTGATTTTAAAGATGGCAAATTATATTTACAGGAATATCAATTTGAAGGCAAAAAGAAAGTTACACATGAAGTTTAATTTCATTGACTTTTTCAATCGTCAAAAGCCGCAAGAATACTTTAAAAAACTAACAGAAAATTTAAAAGGTAGAAATATTACTCCGCCAAAAAGGCGTATCTTTTTTGCACTTGAGAATTTTGATTTTGATAATTTGAAGGTAATTATCATTGGTCAAGATCCTTACCCTGGTGAAAATGTTGCTGATGGTCTCTGCTTTTCATCAAATGAAAAAAAGACTCCAGCTTCGCTTCTAAATATTTTCAAAGAAATTAAAAGCTCATATCCAGAGTGCAGTTTTAGCACTAACAATTTGGATAATTGAAAAAAGCAAGGAGTTCTACTACTTAATAGTATTTTAACAAATGAAGTTGGTAGAACACTAGCACATAAAAACATCGGATGAGAAACTTTTACTTTAAATTTATTGTCAAAGATTAATGCACACTATAATAATGTTATTTATTTAATCTTAGGCAACTATGCTAAAAACTTTATCAAGAGTTTAGATTTAACTAATCAAATTGTTTTATCTACATCTCATCCATCGCCATTAGGAGTTAATGCTGGCTTTAAGGGCTCAAAAATATTTGAGAAAGTTAATGATAAATTAAAAGAGCTTAATAAAAGTCCTATTGACTGGTCAACTAGATAAATTAAGTATTAAAAAAATCAATTCACTGTTTTATTTTTGGTGAATGATTTTTATTTTATAGTTCTAATTCTATAAGGTTATAAAGTATTTTAGGCTTTCATCCCCTTCATTTAGTTTTAAAGATTTTTTATCTTTTAAATAGTTATCGTATTGATCAAAATCAAATCCTGGAACCCAATAATATTTAATACCTTCAGTATTTGTTATCTTCACACCCAAAAGATGAACTTTAAATTTAACATTATTTTCTACCTTTTTTCTATTGATTTGATACTTAGCATAATAAGTATTTGAGTTTTTTTCTATTTTTTCTTCTCTTGAGGTTCTTAAATATTTTATTTTCTTTTCATCACTTGTTATGTAAACAATGAATTGTATTTTTTCTCCAGCTATAAATTCTCTGTTTTTAAGACTAAATACAAATCCGTTTTGTTTAAGTGTAACATTTTCTATGGTAATGGAGTCTTTAGCCATTTTTTTAGTTTCATCTATATTTTCTAGAGTATTAATTTTGTTTACTTCTTCTTCAAATTCTTTAGTTAATCCATTATCTGCTAAATATTTTTTAAGATCTTCTGTCTTTTTCTCAAATTCCTTGAATTCTCTTTTCACTCTATATATGTCTTCAAAAGATTTGATAGCATCAACTCTGGTTTCAAATTTTTTAGATAAGGAAGCGTTTTCATTAATAATTGAAACTAGATTTGCCTTTTCAGAATTATAGTAATCAAATATTATTTTGGCATCTGAATTTTTATTCATTTTGTTGATTACTCCAATAAATTCTTTGTATTTTTCTTCATTTTCGGCATTTAAACCCTTAACAAAGTTTTCTAATGTTAACTTAACTAAGGCTTTTGTCTCTGGAGATTCATCATTTCTTTCTACTAAATCACTAGGCTTTTCTGGCTTTGTGTCTATAGGCTTGCTTTTATCTTCACCATCGCCATCTATAATTTTAATAGTTCCGCATGATGCTGCAATTAAAGGCAGGGCAAAGGTAGCTAAAGATAGGGCAGCTAATCATTTAAATTTTTTCATTTTCATATTTATTCCTTAATTTCTATTATGATTTTCATCTAAATTTGACTAAATCTAATTTTATTTATATTATCTACTAGAATTTTATTGGAATAAAATTGCTATTATTCTTATTTTAAGAGTAAATCTTCATTCTAATTTTTATTCTAAAAATTATAATGAATAATTCAAAATATTTTGTTTTTTGATATAAAATCATCATTTTTAAATATAAAAGGTAACTCCGTACTAAAAAAAGTTATATTTTTTACTGTAAATATAACATTATAAGAGAATAAATTCTGTTAAATTTCAATGAATTCTTTGGATTTGTCAAAGAAATTAAAGAATAGATATTTATATTTCATAAGTGATTTTAATCAAGTACTTTTTTTCAATATACAAAATCAAAAAATAATTGGCTATTGATTAGCTAAAAATAAATATACCTAAAATAGTTTTAAATTTAGAATTTATAAACAAAAAAACAACTTCAAAAAAAGTTATTTTTATAATGTTTATAAATTATGTATTTTTTTATATTTCAACATTTGTTAAATTAGGATATTCTGCAGGATTAAAGTTCATAGTTTCTTGAATTTTTAGTGATTCTACAAGTGATAAATTTGGCATTAAATAGTTATCCCTATTTTTCGTTCTTGTATTATAAATGCTTACTCCGTAAAAGTATATTTTTGATATATTTTCTTTTTGTTTTTTTCTTAAAAATTTTATTTCATATTTTTGTTGAGCATTGGGATCATAAGTTACTTGTTGTTCTCTAATAGAACCTGCATTAGTAATACCTTTTATATCAACAATTTTGATTGCTATTTGGATTATATCATCCTTGTCAATTACTCTATTTTCTAGGTTGAATTTAAAACCAGAACCTGGGACCACAACTATATCTTGCACTTTTTTTAATTTGCTTACTAAATCATTCACTGAATCGGTTAATTTATATATTTTTCCAAAGCTATTAATAGAATTAATTTCATTCTTGAAAGTATTATCTAAATTATATTGTTTAATTAAAGCCCTTAATTTTTTAAGTTCTTCTTTATAGTATTCCGAAATTTCTTTTAGTTCTTCTTTAGTTTTGGCCTTTTTAACTATTTCTAGAAATTTTTGGTATTTAGGCATATCTTTATTTTTTAAACCATCAATAAAATTTTCCAGAGATTTTAGTGGATAACTTATTTCCTTTTCCCTTAACTTTTCAATTGTTAGACTATCAAGCTCTTTAACTAATTTTTCTTTTTCTTCAAAAACACCATGATCAATAATTGCTTTAACTTTAGCTTTAAGAGTCATTTTTATACTGGTTATAACTTCATTTTCCAAATTTTTTGAATCTTCTAAACTTGCAACACCTTCTAGAGCGGAAATAAACTTTTTATATTCTTGGTCTGTAGTTACAAAATATTTTTCCAAATACATTTTTATTTTATTTTTTATCTCAGCAATTTCATCTTTGTTCATATCATTTGGCACATTGTGCATCATACTTTGCTCATTATTTTCCATATTTTTTGGTGTCTCTTGCATAGGCATTCCAGAATTATTGCCCATATCCTCTGGCTTTTCAGGCATCATTGGTGCTGGTTCTTGAGGTTTCATTCCCATATCCTCTGGATTTTCAGGCATCATTGGTGCTGGTTCTTGAGGTTTCATTCCCATATCCTCTGGCTTTTCAGGCATCATTGGTGCTGGTTCTTGAGGTTTCATTCCCATATCCTCTGGCTTTTCAGGCATCATTGGTGCTGGTTCTTGAGGTTTTATGCCCATATCCTCTGGCTTTTCAGGCATCATTGGTGCTGGTTCTTGAGGTTTTATGCCCATATCTTTAGGAACCATGTCTTTTGGTTTGTCACCAGGTGCTGGTGTATTTGGCATCATTGCCATGTCTTTTGGTTTGTCAGGTTTTGGCATCATTCCATCGCCAGGTTTATCAGGTGTTGGTTTCATCCCGTCACCTGGATTGATAGGATTATCTTTCGCTTTTCCATTATCACATGCAGCGGCAATTAGGGGTAAAGTTGCAATAGTTGCTGGCAATGCTATTCATCATTTAAAATTTCTTTTTTTCATATTTATTTGCTCCTTAAGTTTTTAGATAAATCACAAAAATTTTGTCTTAAATTTAGTGTTTTTCTCTTATTTTATATATTAGTATGATAAATCTTATATTTTATGTTCTATTTTTTTAAAAAAGTCATTATAATTTTTATGATTAAAAATTAAATGCCCATTATGAGACTTTTGCCCCCATATCATAATAAATTGAAATTTTATAGATATTACATTAGCTTGATTTCTTAAAAAAATCAATTAAGTTTTGCATAATAAATTTAGCAAATTTTTTCAAAATTTAAATTATTTTTTGATTTTTTATGATAAATAAATTTATAGAAATTTTGTAATGCGTTTAAAGCTAAATTAATATTTTTGATTTTCACAATTTTATATAATGTGTTTGAATAATGTCTTTTTGATTATTTCAGATATTTTTTCTTATTAAAACTCAAGTTTAATTAAATATGAATGGATAAAAATTTTAATTCTATTACCTTATTAATTACAATTCTAAAATTTGCATATAAGTTTATAATTAATATATCGTTTAATAATATATGAAAATGAATTACTAAAAGAAAGGATTTTATGATTTCAGATTACGAAACAAAACGAAATAAATCAATGTTGCTTAAAGCAGCATTTGAAGGAATGAAATTTCCTGAATACGTTGCCAAAAAAGCTAATTATATTACTGAAAATTTCGAGGATAATATAGCATACATCTTTATTTCAAAAGAAATTAAAAATTATTACGACTTTTTAAAAGTTGTTGATGGCATAGCGACGGCCAAAAGAAGAAACTATCAAATTGATATTGCTTCATTTACTAGAGATAACTTTCTATCAGTTGATGAGATTTTTCGTGCTTTTATAACTCGAATTGCTTTTAATGAAGCTGATTTATACTCAGCTAAGGAATCAGCTAAGAAAAAAGAGGCTAAGGTACAACTTTCACTTTACTATGAAGATAAAAAATATTTAAAATTAGTAAAACGCTTAGCAACTATTGCTAATGCCGTCAATGGTGCGAGGGATCTGCAAATTACTCCTCCAAACATTGCTAATAGTCAATATATTGCCAGAGCAATTAAAGATGACTTTAAAAATGTTAGTTCATTAACGGTGAAAGTTTTAGGCAAGCCTGAAATAGAAAAATTGGGGATGGGATTAATGCTTGCTGTTAATGCCGGTAGTTCACATCAACCGAGAGTTGTTGTTGTTGAATATAATGGTAATCCTACAAGCAAAGAAAAATTTGTCTATGTTGGTAAAGGAATTACTTTTGACACTGGTGGTTATAACACTAAAGGATATCACATGGAAAACATGAAATTTGACATGTCAGGTTCGGTTATTTGTGCCTATGCAGTTAAGGCCATTGCTGAACTTAACATTAAAGCTAATGTAGCAGCAGTTATGATGTTAACTGATAATGCCATTGACACTCATCCAACAATGCCAGAATCAGTTGTAAAATCAATGAGTGGAAAAACCGTTGAAATAGTTGACACCGATGCTGAAGGCAGATTAGTATTAGCGGATGGACTTTACTATGGAGCTAAGAAATTAAATGCTTCACTTCTAGTTGATGTTGCCACATTGACTGGTACTATGCTAAGAGCACTAGGAAAAACATTTTCTGGTATATATGCAACATGTGATAACAGATGAAATCAATTTCTTTTAGCAGCTAATGAAGCTCATGAAAAAGTATGAAGAATGCCACTACATGAAGATTTTCATAAACCAAATAAGAAATCACTTGTTGCTGATTTAAATAACTACAATAGTGCTGAAAAATCAGACTGTAATACAGCTGCAATGTTTTTAAAGGAATTTACCAATAAAGTTGATTTTATTCATTGTGACGTTGCCGGAACAGCTGACAGCAAAGGAATGGGTATGGGAGTTTTAGTCTCAACACTAGTAGAATTAGCTGAAGGTCAAAAATAGGAGTATAGTATGGAATTAATCAAAAAATTAGAAACTAAAAGAAATAATTACTTTTTACTAAAAGCCTTTTATAAAGGAAATACTATTGTTGAAAATTTAGTTGAAAAAGAAAATAAAATTACCGAATTTATTTCAACAAAAACCGCATATATTTATTTAGGTGAAACTGAAAATGTTGACTATGACACAATCTACAACCTTGCCGTTATGCTAGGATCTGGTGCTGCTCGTGACTATCAAAT
This sequence comes from Mycoplasma phocoeninasale, assembly GCF_012934885.1. Classification (GTDB taxonomy): domain Bacteria; phylum Bacillota_I; class Bacilli_A; order Mycoplasmatales; family Metamycoplasmataceae; genus Metamycoplasma; species Metamycoplasma phocoeninasale. The sequence goes on from NZ_CP051480.1 coordinate 387,981, forward strand.
TGATTTGGCCTCATTTACTATTGAAGGAAAGTTAGACATACCTTCAGTAATTGATGCTTTCACTAAAGGAATTAATTTTTCTGCTGCAAAACTGTATAACAAAAAAACCTTCACCAAGAAAGATAATAATAATCAGTTAAGCTTATTTATTGAACAACCTTCAAAAGAAGCTTTAGAAGCATTTAACAAAGCTGCCATCATAATAGAAGCACAAAACTGAGCAAGAAATTTAGGTGTTACCCCACCAAATGAACTAAACTCAGAGCAACTGGCAGAAATTGTTGCTAATGACTTTAAAAAGTATAAAAATCTATCAGTTAAGGTTTTAAATAAAAAAGACATCGAAAAATTAGGTATGGGTTTACTGCTTTCAGTTAACCGTGGATCGATGTATGAACCTAGAGTTGTGGTTATTGAATACAATGGTAACCCAACAAGTAAAGAAAAAACTGTTTATGTTGGTAAGGGAATTACTTTTGACTCAGGTGGATATAACATTAAAACTGGACGTAATATGCTTGGCATGAAATATGATATGTCAGGTGCTGCTATTGTAGCGGGAGCACTTAAAGCAATTTCTCAACTCGCTCCAAAAACTAATGTATCAGCAGTAATGTGCATTACCGATAACCGTGTTAATGGTGATGCTTCTTTACCTGATTCAGTTTGAACTTCAATGAGTGGAAAAACTGTTGAAATTAATAACACTGATGCCGAAGGAAGATTAGTTATGGCTGATGGGCTTTATTATGCTGCAACCGCTCTTAATGCCACCAAATTGCTTGACGTTGCCACATTAACAGGGGCAATGGTTTCAGCTTTAGGAGAAACCTATACCGGAGCATGAGCAACTTCAGATGCAGCATGAGAAAAAATTAGTTTAGCAGCTCAAAATCAACACGAATTAATTTGAAGAATGCCATTTGATGATGATTATGAAGAATTTATGAAAGGTTCAGTGGTTGCCGATTTAAAAAACACCGACTATTCAGGTTTTGCAGGATCATGTTCTGCTGCCATGTTTTTAAAAGAATTTACTAATGATTTAGAATATATTCATTTAGATGTGGCCGGAACTAATGACATTGATGAAAAACCAATGTTTGCAATGGTAAAAACACTAATTGAATTAGCAAATTAATAGCATTAAAATAGATCCGATTTCAAATAAAAAAGCGGATTTATTTTTTTATGCTATTTTTTTATATAATTAACATGTTGTTAAAAAATTTTTACCTGTAAGGGCGTGAAAAATGATAAGTTTGTTTCAGAATATTAGAAGGAATTTTAAAACTAAGGCATATAAATTTTCAGTGTATGAAATCGCTTTATTTGGCTTATTATTAGCAATTTATATTATTGCGGCGTTAGTTGAAAAATATGTTTTTATTAGAAATTTAAGAGTTACTATAACCTATGCCATTTATGTTGTCTTTGGATTAGCGCTTGGACCTTGACGAGCAGCCTTTTTAGGGCTTTTGTGTGACACAATGAAGTCAGTTATTGACGGAATTGGTTTTTGAACAATCGAATATGCAATTGTTCCAGTTGTAATTGCTTTTGCTAGTGGATGGTTTATTAGAGCTTTCTTTTTTAAAAATAGAAATACATGAATCTCAGGATTTTTATTTTTGATAATGCTAACGATTCTATTTGTGGCAATTGCGTGAGCTTATTGAGCTCAAACACCACCAAATAAATATTCAGCTAGTAGACGTAGAATATTTCCGCCTCCATTAGTTTTAGCTGTTGGACTATTAATTTTATCTCTTATTTGAATAACATCAATTATAGTCTACTATAAAAGCTTAAAGTCGCGAAATTTTAAATTTAAATATAATACTGCTTTATTCTTCCAGGTTCTGCTAGTTGTTACCTTCGTTTATATTTTATTCCGCTGATTGTGAGGACCATTTGCTTTCATTAACTACTACAATCGCTTTAGAAGTGGAAATTGAAGTTATCAGGATTATTATTTTCCAGTAATGGTGCCAATCATGTTCAAAAGTTTAATTGCAATTCCTATTTATACAGCAGTGATTTTTGCTGTTCATCCGGTAATTATCATGATTAGAAAGCGAATCTACTTTTATACCCATCATTCATATAATAGAAGCGAAAATATTTCTGAAAATAAAATATCAATCTAAGCAAAAGATTTGATATTTTTTTGCATTTTATTGAATCAAAATTAGCATTAATTTTTATTATTGGTTTGTCTTTAATATATGTATTTGTCAAAATTAATTGTAAAAATTTTTTTATTGAATCTAAAATTAAAATAATTAGTTTATAGAAATGATATTTCCGGTGAAACACATTAAAAAATAGAAATTCTCAAAAATTTATATCGTATAAAACTTTTGAATATTTATTATTCTTAATTTTGTTACATTCTAATTTTTAAAAAAATGATATTTGTAATTTCTTCATATATTTCTTAAACATATTATTTATATATTGATTTTCATTATAATATTATTTCATGTGGAATGCTTTATATATTTGAATAATTGTCTCTAGTAGTTAATATATGCGTAAAAAAGTGCGGCTCAGTTAAATTGTTTTGTTTAATTTCATTTTTAAAATTCAATAATAAATTTGATTAAATTTTATGTTAATAAAAATAACATAAAATTATGTTGTTACACCATTTATTAAGTGGTTAATCCATACCAAAAATTGATATTAGGAGAAACCTAAAAAAGCTCATGTATATATTAGCTATAGTATTTTTTAACCATTATCAGCGATATTGAAATTTTCGTCAAAGTCATTTTTTATTAAAACAAATTCTTCTTTTATTGCTTCATATATTGAAAAAGCAGCGTTTTTAAACGCACTGTCTTCCTTATCAAATCCATTTAATTGGCTACCATCTAATTCTGTGTTTAAAATATCTTCAAAAATGGCATCATATAAATCATTTAAATCATTCGAAGAATCATTTTTTAAATCTATTTCATATTTTTTATTTTTAAAATTTATTTCCAACCTTTCATTGGCATAGGAAAACTTAACCATGTTTTTATTATTCATATAGTTCCTTTCTAAAATTAAAAATCTTATTACCACCTTCAAAATTTTCGATTAAAACCTCAAATAAATCTTTGTAATCATCAGGATTTTTTAAATTCTTAAATTTCTTTTCAAAAATTGAGCTAATGTATGTCTTATATTCCTCGTTAAATCCTGTATGTTCTCTATAAATATAATTTATTGGAACAGTATTAATTCCTAAAATAGGATCATGAGTAGATATAACAATAATTTTTTCATTGTAATTTATTTTTTTACTTATTTCTTCCAATAGATAGTCTTTAATTATTTGTTTGCCCAAATATGCATCAGGCTCATCTAGTAAAATAATTTTCTTATCACTTTGCAAACAATCAAATAATGCTAAATATGCTTTTTCACCATTTGAAAAATTTTCGTTATTCGCGCTGTCATACATAATAACACCATTTTTATAAAGTATCTCATAGTCATATTCATTATCTTTACTGTTTTTTAAAATTGCATTAAATGCTTCAGATATTTTATTAAAATTAGAACTAATTTTTATATTTCTAACCATATCTCATAATTTATATGATTTGCATTTTGTTTCTTTTCCCTTTAGGTAACTAAGACAATTTTCATTAAATAAATTTATATAATCAACTCTTTGAGATAATGTTATTTCTCCTCTTTTTGGTAAATTTGTGCTTCATATCTTTTTTAAATCATATGGAATGAATTTTTGTATTTTACAAACAGTTTGGAGGAATTTCTTTTTTTCCTCATATCTATTTAAAAATCCAATTTCTTTTGGTTCGCTAACTTTCCCCTGCTTATCTTTTATTATTTTTTGTATTTTGTCATTTATTTTTGAATTAATATTCTTATTTACGTCTCTCTTGTACATATTCAAATAAGATTTTCATAAGTCTTTTAAAATATTTTTTGATATTTTTTGGTACTGAGTTTTATTTTCCAAATTTACATATTCATTTTCTTTTATTTTTTCATATGTAATTTTTAAATCTTTTGCAATTTGTTTTATTAACTTCATTTTTGAATTTTTAATAGATTTTGTTTCTAAATACATATGAATTTTTATCGAGTGGTTTGCTATTTTTGATTTATAATAGTTGTTAAATTCGCTAAATGAACTTTCTTTATATACTAATATTTCTTTATTAAGTTCTTTAAATTTTTTTATATTATCTGAAAATAAGGTATTATCAAATTTGGTATTATGCATACTTTGCAATTTATCATCTTTTTTTGAAGATTCATAATAAATTGAATCATTTTCAAATTTTTTATTAATAGATTTTAAAATTTCTGTTTTACCCGTACTTTTTTCCCCAAATATAACATTAATTCCTTGTTTTATTTCTAAATTCTTAATTTTAAATAATGATTCACCAGCTTTCATTTCTATTTCAGAAATAATTTCTGATTTTATATTTTTAAATATTTTGTTATCGAGTTTGTTATCTTCTTTAAAACGAAAATTTAGCAATTTAAATAATAGGCTATAATTGTCTATATTAAGAGATGTAGATAATAATTTATATGAATTTTCATAGTAATTATCTCAATCCGTTACATCGGACCCAACTATAGCATTATATTTTTTTGCGCTTAGAACCAAATAAGTTGCTGGCTTATTTACGTCAGAAAAGATAAATGCATTTTTTGTGCTATTCACTATTTCATTATATTCAGGTCCACCAAGGCCAATTCTAGTATTTTTATTTGATTTAAAATCAAGTAAAAAAATTCATTTATCTTTATCAAATAGTTCAATAAAATTATTTAATGATATAACTTTATTTTCTTTAGAATCTCTTTCTCACATTTTTTGTAATTTTTTTACTGATTCCTGAAATTTATTAACATTTTCTTCATCATCTCCTGCAATAACATTTATCTGTTTTCTAATTTCTTTGTTGTCAAAAAAATACACATTTAACTCAATTCCGGGCAATAAAATATATTCACCATTTTCTGATTTATAATCTAAATATTCATTTTTTTCAAAGTAATTGTGATTTGTTATTGCAGCAATCATTATGTCGCTTTTCTTCATCTGTTGTCTAAAAGAGATGTTGTCTATGTTTCTTTTTTTACTCTCTCCGTCTAAAATTTTCTTTGTGTGAATATGTAGATCTATTTTTCCCATCGTTGTTACCTCAATCATTTATATTTTTAATTTTATTTTATAATTTTTTTGCCAAACAAAAACAGAATTAAATTATTTTAATACTAACATTAATTTTTTAGTAGAAATACATTTTTTTCATTTTTATGGTAATTTATAATAAAAAATACATATTCTTTTAGACTAAAAGCTAAATAGAATATGTATTTTTTATTCTTATTCTTGATTTTGATTATTTTCGTCGCTATCAATTTTTAAATTTTGATCTAAACTAATTTCCTTTGTTATTTCTAAAAATTCGTTGTTGGTTAATTCACGATCTTTTGACATTTCTTCTTCATCTAGAATTTTAGCAATTCCGACGATGCGTGTGTTACGTCCCTTAAGGTTTACTAATTTTACACCTTTTGAATTTCTACCAACAATGGCAACATCTCTTAATGAGAAGCGAATTGATATCCCGTCATTAGTAATGATAATAAGATCTTCGGTACCATGAACACAAGCGGCGTAAACTAAATCACCAGCTTTGTTTCGATTTAAAGCAATTACCCCATGTGAATTACGTTTGGTTTTTCTAAATGTTGAGGCAAGAGTTAGTTTACCAAAACCATTTTCTCCCATGCTAAAGACATATTTTCCTTCGAGAGAACTTGATATTGAAACAACTTTTTCACCTTCGCCTAATCTAATTCCACCAACACCATGTGCTGTTCTTCCCATGTTTCTAATTTCGGTTGAATCAAATCTATTTACGCGGCTATTATTGGCGGCAATAAATATTTCTTCTTCGCTATTAACAACAATGGTGTCAATTAGCTCATCATCTTCATTAATTCTTAGGGCAATTTTTCCATTTCTATTAATGTTTCGATATTCAACAATATTAGTTTTCTTAATTGTTCCATGTTTTGAAATAGTAACAAGAAATTCATTTTCAAAGTATTCCTTAATTGAAATAATTTTGACAATTTGTTCTTCTTTTTGAATAGCAGGAATAACATTAACAATTGGTGTTCCTTTTGATTGTTTAGATCCATTTGGAATTTCATGCCCTCTAATTTTATACACCTTTGCCTTGTTAGTAAATATTAACAAGTCAGCATGAGTATTGGCTGAGATAATATCTCTAATATCGTCATCTTGATAAGTTTTTCCGGTAGTAACACCAATACCGCCCCGTTTTTGTTCACGGTATTCGTCAATGTCTAGTCTCTTAATGTAATTATTTGATGAAATAGTAATAACAATATTTTTTTGTGGAATTAAATCTTCATTGTCAATGTTGCTCATTTCACTTCAGTTGATTTCACTTTTACGTTTGTCACCATAAGCATTTTTAACATCTTGTAATTCTTTAATGATTAATTCAATTAATAAGTCATGATTGCCTAGAATACGTTGGTATTCCAAAATTCTTTCATGAACTTGTGTAAGCTCTTCATTCATCTTATCAATTGCTAAACCTGTCAATCTTCCAAGTCGCATTTCAACAATGGCTTTAGTTTGAATTTCAGTTAGATTAAGCTCTCTACCAAGAGTTGCTTGAGCTTCAGCATCAGTTTTTGATGATCTAATAATCTTAATAACACGGTCAATATTTTCAACGCAGATTTTTAAGCCTTCTAAAATATGAGCTCTTGCTAGATCTTTTTCTAAATCAAATTGTAATCTTCGAGTGGTTACTTCGATTTGGTGCTGTAAATAAATTTCTAGACATTGTTTCAGATTTAAAAGTCTTGGTTCATTTTTAACTAATGCAATCATGTTGAATGAAAAATTAGTTTGTAGTCTTGTTAATTTAAATAAACGGTTTAAGATAACTTCAGGCACAAACCCTTTTTTTACCTCTACAACCATTCTAATTCCGTCACGGTTAGATTCGTCTCTAAATTCTCCAATGCCTTCAATTTTTTTCTCTTTAACAAGTTCAGCAATTTTTTCCATGATCTCAGTTTTCTTAACTTCATATGGAATTTCATTAACGATGATTTTACTTTTACCATTGCTTAGCTCTTGAATATGAGCTTTTGCTCTCATTGTAACCGAACCGCGACCAGTGCTATATGCTTCAATAAGCCCTTGACGGTTAAAGATTAGTCCACCAGTTGGAAAGTCAGGAGCTAGAACATGTTCCATTAACTCATCAATTGTAATGTCAGGATTTTTAGCTAGAGCACAAACAGCATCGATTACTTCACCTAAATTATGTGGAGGAATGTTTGTTGCCATACCAACGGCAATTCCGCTAGTACCAGAAATTAGCAGGTTAGGAAATTTAGCGGGTAGAACAATTGGTTCTTTTTCTGTACCATCGTAGTTGTCGATAAAATCAACGGTGTTTTTCTTAATTCCATCAACCATTGCACTAGCAATTTTACTCATTCTAGCCTCAGTGTAACGCATAGCAGCAGCTTCATCTCCATCAATTGATCCAAAGTTACCATGGCCATCAATTAGTGGATAACGTAGTGAAAACTCTTGTGCCATTCTAACCATTGCTTCATACACAGATGCATCACCATGAGGGTGATACTTACCTAAAACATCACCGACAATTCTAGCAGATTTTTTATGAGGTGCAGTGTGAAACATTCCAAGTTCACTCATGCCGTAAAGAATTCGACGGTGGACTGGTTTAAGTCCATCACGAGCATCGGGAAGGGCACGTGCAACAATAACACTCATTGCATATTCAATGAATGAATTTTTCATAACTTTAACTAAATTGGCAGGTTTAAGTCCATCTTTTTCATATTCAAGGATTTGCGAGCTAACAGTATATCCTTCTTTATTTTGAGGAATATCATCTTCTTCATCTTCCTCTTCAACAACGTCATCATTAAAAACTTTTTTTACTTTGTCTTCATTATCATCGCCGTAATATTTTCTATAAACATCATCCTCATCATCAATAATGTTTTTTTTCTTTTCTTCTTCATCATTTGAGTTAATCATAGGTTGCCTTTCGTTGTTTGATTAATAGCATTGTTATTTACAATTATACCAAAAATATTATTCATATTTTTAAGCAAAATTGGCGCGTCTGGCTTTTGCTATCAATATTCATTAATTTCTTATTTTTGAAAGTTGAAAGCAATAAATTTAATTGCTTTACCTTCATTGAAAAATTTTCTTTCGTAATCAGTAAAATAATTTTCAATTTCAAAATTACAGTTATGAAAATCTTCGGATTTATAAATAATTTTTGCTTGACATTCACCTAATTCTTCTAAAGCAAAATTATATAATCCATCATTGTCGCTTTTAAAAAAAATTATGCCGTCATTTGCCAAAAGGGTTTTATATTTTTTTAAAAAATCTCGGTAAACAAGTCTTCTTTTATAGTGCCTTTTCTTTGGTCATGGATCTGAGAATGTTAACCATATTGTTTTGAATTTACCTTCAAAATATTTGTCTACCTCATTGGCATCAGCAACTAAAATATACATATTTTCTAGTTGCAATTCTTCAATTTTTTTTATTGCTGTCATCGCTGGAGTGGAATATTTTTCTAAACCGATATAAGTGATTTCGGGATGGTTTTTAGCAAGTTGAGATAGCATGGTTCCTTTACCCATGCCAATTTCAAGAACAGATTCATTATTAATCTGATATGGTAGTTCTTGAATGGAAAATTTGCTATTTTTAATAATCTCTTCAGCGTTTCTATTAAATCTAAGTCTCATACATATAATAATATATTTTTTATATTTTTCTTTGATATTATTTATTATAGTTAAGTTATTTTGTGATAATTTAATTACTAATATTTTTCAATGTTAATGAATTTATTACTAAAATGGAGTTTTATGGAAGAGAATAAAATTACTAGTTTTAATGACCTTTTAGATGAAATCCCTCAGCCAGAAAAAGAAAAGAAAACATATAAGCGAACACTATTTAAAATTGGGCAAATTACTTCTATAAAAGCCTTTAAATATGATGGAACATTATACCGCCAATATGAGGGAGCTAAGATTGTCGCTAATCTTGAAGATTTTGTAGTAGTCTTGCTAATTAAAAGCAAAGTCTCGGAAGAAAATATTAATTGAGTTGTTTCGGATCCGATTTTATTTTTCTTTGCCAAAAATCATTTCTATAATGCTGTTATCACCTTAAATAAGAAAAAAGATAATTACATATACATTAATTTAGCAAGTCCATTTTATATTGAAGATGGCATCATTAAATACATTGACTTTGATATTGATATTAAAAGTTATGTCAATAAGGATTTCAATGTTGTTGATTGGCAAGATTTTAAGAAATCGATTGTGCAATATAAATACCCAGTTAAATTAATTTATCGAGTTTATGAAGAATTAGATTTTTTACAAGAGCAACACTATGGTAAAAGTGGAATTTTTTCAAAGAACCTAGTTGATGGCATTAAAAAAATGCTAATTGAATCTGGAGATATATAAATAAAATTAAAAAAAAGAGGATTTTAATTTTCCTCTTCTTTTTTGTTATCTTCTCCCTTAACATCAGCAATGTTATGTTTTTCTAGTTCTTGATTTAGCTTATCTCCATATTTGTCGTCAGTAATTTTTTTCTTACCAGCGACTTCATTGAATAGCTCATTAAAATCTCTTTCTGAATACTCTTTTTGTAAGCTTTCTTTAGATTTATTCATTGCTGGAGGAAGTTGCATGTGTTTTTCAATGTATTCAATTTCTTCAGCAACAATGGTTTCGTTAATGATTAAGGCATCCTTAATAAGTTCTAGAAGTTCACGGTTTTGAGAGATGATTTCATGTGCCTTTTTCTCAGCGGTTAGAATAATTTTTCTAATTTCTTCATCAATTTCTTGACCGACCTTGTTTGAGAAGGAAGCATTTTTCATATAGTCACGACCTAAAAATGGATTTGAGTTATCTTCTTCATATTGGATAGGACCAAGATCTGAAAGACCTCATTCGGTTACCATTTTTCTAGCAATTCCTGTAGCTTTAGCAATATCATCACTTGCTCCAGTTGAAACATTATCAGCACCATAGATAATAGCTTCAGCAACTCTACCACCCATAAATGAAGTAATAATTGATATTAGTTCAGATTTAGAATGGTTGTATTTTTCCTCCTCCGGCATCATTAGATTATATCCGCCAGCTCTTCCACGAGGAATAATGGTAATTTTTTGAACCTTATTTCCACCTTTAATTTTTAGTCCAACAACAGCATGTCCAGCTTCATGGTATGCAACTGAAATATTTTCTTTTTCAGAAATTGTTCTTGATTTTTTAGCTGGGCCCGCCATTACCCGGTCAATTGCTTCATCGATTTGCGAGATAGTAATAACATTAGTTCTTTCTCTAACACTTAGTAGTGAAGCTTCATTAATTACATTTTCAAGTTGCGCCCCAGAAAATCCTGGTGTTCTTCTTGCAACTTGAGTAAAGTTTACAGAAGGATCAATTCTTTTGCCGCGAGCATGTAGTTTTAGAATTGCTTCTCTTTCTTTAATGTCTGGAAGTGAAACGGTAATAGTTCTATCAAAACGTCCAGGTCTTAGCAGAGCGGGATCTAAAACGTCTGTTCTGTTAGTAGCGGCCATGATTAAAATACCACTATTTTCTTTGATACCATCCATTTCAACTAGCAATTGGTTCAGGGTTTGTTCTCTTTCGTCATTTCCTCCACCAATACCAGCTCCTCTTGAACGACCAACAGCATCTAATTCATCAATAAAGATAATTGCTGGAGCATTTTCACGCGCTTCTTTAAACATATCACGCACTCTCTTGGCTCCTAGTCCCACAAACATTTCCACAAAGTTTGAAGCAGAAATGAAATAAAAAGGTACATTTGCTTCTCCAGCCGTTGCTTTAGCAAGCAAGGTTTTTCCAGTTCCTGGAGGGCCACCTAATAAAATACCCTTGGGAATTCTAGCTCCAGCAGCGTCATATTTTTTTGGATTTTTTAAATAATCCACCAATTCAACAACTTCTTCTTTTACTTCTTCATTTCCAGCAATGTCTGAGAATTTCTTGTTAGTATAAACTCTTTGAGCAACTGATCTCGAGTTAAAAGTACCAGCAATTCCATCTCTGCCTTGCATTGACCTTTGTCATGAAAAGATATTCAAAATGATAGCTGTTAAAAATAGTACAGTGATAGCAGGTAAAATGTATTTTTGGAATACACTTTGTTGAGGAGGTAGTGCAAATTGAACTGCTCCTGATTGTTGTCCTCCGGCAAAAGTAACACATTTTTGAACTGCATCATTATATGTTTCTGTTCCTGCTCAAGCCATTACCGATCTATGTAATTCAGTAATTCCAGAGAAGTCTCCAAATGCATAGGTGAATACATATTGTTGTCCTCTAAAATTTGGATTGCCAGTAATTTCTCTTAGAAATCCACTATTTGTGGACTGTAGTGTAATTGTTAGTGTACCACTATAAGCGTTTTCGACTCACGAGGATATGTAGGTATCATCGATTTGGCTTTTTGAAGTTTCAATAATAACTTTTTTAAGAAAATTAATATCTTTAAAGTTAGTTAATGAACTTCTTACGAAATCGCTAATAATTAAACCAATCACAATAACCGCAACAATTGCCGCGATTATCAAAAATATCGTCATAAAGCCAATTGGCTTGCGAGATTTCTTTGGTGTATTTTGATTCATTTCTTTCCTTTCTTTTTGTTTTTAATTAATAAATTATAAAATAAATAACAAAAAAATTATGTGATAACACCTTAATTGAATAATAAATGGTTTTTTTTCTTAACTAAATAATTGTTTTCATCTAGTTTAAAAGTTTTGCTGCGATTATCAGAAAGTAGAAATTGAATAATTGAATTAATTTTGTTAGTGCTTAATTTTATGTTATTGTATTTTTTATTGATTAGGTAGTAGATGAGAAAATTTAGCGAAAAATTTACGCTTTTTAAAAAATCACAGTCGAAGCCTTTTTGCTCTCACACTAGGTAAGCTGTTTCAATTTGATTATTAATTTTTGCTAATTTTTGATTTTCAATTAAATATTGTGAACATTTTCGTTCTTTTTCTATCAGACTCTTGTTTTTTAGTGCGAGACGAATCTTATTTCGAGAATAAATTGGCATTTCATTTGTGTAATCGGTTGCAAATAAAATGCTATTTTCTTGACAAAAATTTTCAATTTCGCTTTTTCATCATAAACTAATCATTGGCCTAAAAATTTGCATTTTGTCTAATGTTGTGTAATCTCTAATTCCAAAATAAAGTGGCTTTCTATTTGCTTTATCCTGCATGATTGCAGTTTCTAAAAAATCATCTTTTTGATGAGCGAGCAGTAGATATGAGCATTGATACTGATCATAAATTTTTTTATAAAATTGATATCTTTGTTGTCTTGCTAGATCTTGAAAATTTCCAGATAAATTTTCCTCTTTGATTGACAAGATTTCTAATTTAATGTTATTTTCATAACAAAATATTTTTACTAATTGCTCATCATAATGACAATCGCTTCTTTTGTTGTAATTAACATGAGCAACGATAATATCTAGATTCTTCACTAAATTAAGCAATCACATAGAATCAGGTCCACCACTTACTCCGATAAGAAATCTTTCATTTGTCTTAATGTGATATTCTGCAAATTTTTCTTTTAATCTAGCAGATGCAATGTTGAAGCTATTCATGTAATTTGCCTGTAAATTTATTCATTACGAAACGAATATCATTTGAAATAAAGGAAATAATGGCTTCTGCTGCCTTGTCAATTAATTTTGAAATAATATTAAAATCCTCAAAACTAAATTTACCCAAAACATAGTCGATAACACTATTGCTCCGACCAATACCAATTTTTATGCGTTTAATTTCCTGAGTGTTCAATTTTTCAATAATATCTTTCATCCCATTGTGCCCACCTGATGAACCATTTTGCTTAATTGCTGCTTGTCCAAGAGGTAGATCCATATCATCATAAACAATTAAAACGTCGCTTAAAGCAATATCATAATATTCTATTATTAGTCTTACGAATTCACCGCTACGATTCATATATGTTAGTGGTTTGGCAATAATTACATCCTTATCTTTAAAGAAAATTCCATTAAATTTCTTCTCTGTCAGCTGAATTTGCAGTTTTTCGGCAATTTTATCAATAGTCATAAAGCCAACATTATGTCTTGTCTTTTCATATTCTTTTCCTGGATTGCCAAGCCCAACGATTAACTTCATTATTTAACCTCATTTCATAATTTGGAAATATTTGTAATTCTTTTTGAATCACCATCATTTTTAATGCCTTCAATTAAAGCTTCTTTTTCACCTAAAATCACACTATAATTTTTTGCTCTAGTGATAGCGGTATAAATTAATTTTTTACTAAGAAGACGTTTGGCTTCCGAGAATAGAACAATAATAACCGCTTTGCATTCACTACCTTGATATTTATGAACACTAGTGCAATATGCAGGATAAGTATTAGCTAGAAAGTCAGATCGACTAAAAGTCACTGTTTTTTCACTATCTTCAAAATCAACAGAAACATGTGTGAGTAGCTTCTCGGCACTATTTTTTTTGCTCTCTAAAGTGAAATTAGAAATATATCCAATTTCACCATTAAAAATTTTAGTTTTAGGATCATTTGTTAAATTAATTACCTTGTCATCAAGAGCATAAGTTTTTTCGCGATATTTGATGATGTCTTGTTTTTCTAAACTGCGATAAAATTCACTAATGCTATCGTTAATTTCGTCAATGCCGGTGTCGTAATTATAAATTGGACTTAAAATTGCAATATCACGTTTATTGTAGCCTGATGATAGTAACTTTTCAATATATTCCTTGATTTTGTCTTTTAATTGTTCTCTTTTTGTTTCGATAAATTGTGAACTTGTTCCATCAAATTTAGGCCATTTGCCATTATTAATGCTAATTGCGTCTTTAATAATTTCATAGTTTTCTGCTTGTCGATAAATTTTGCTTAAGAAGATTGTATTAAATATTTCATTTTCAATAAAATCATTAATTAGATATCCAGGGCCAATGGCTGGCAATTGATCTTTGTCGCCGACTAGAATAATTCTTTTCAAATACCTTTTGTTAATCCCTTTCAAAAGTGAGAAAAATATATCAACGCTGACCATTGAGAATTCGTCGATAATTAAACATTCAATATTTTTGGAATAGTTTTCATTAACGTTAAAACGGTCATTATCCGGATCTCATTCAAGAAAACTGTGAATAGTCGAGGCCTTTAGTTTTCTTTGCTGATTGTTAATGTTAATTGTGGCTCGCCCTGTTGGAGTAACGACAGCAATATCTTTTTCATGATATTTATTTAGGAGTTGATTAATAATTTCGTTAGTTATTAAAGTCTTTCCAGTGCCTGGACTACCAGTAATTAAAACTAGTTTTTCTGATAAGGCTGAAGTAATTGCTTTATGTTGGAGATCGTGGTATTTTTTATTATCTTTAAAAGGGATCGGAATTAATTTACTTTTGTTTTTAATAGCAATAAGTCGTTCAATAATATATTTTTCCATTTCAAAAATTTCTTTGGTCGTTAAGTATATTTCGCTGTTATAGTCTAATTCAATTAGATACAATTCACTAATTAAGAGATTAATTGAATTAAGAAATTCTTCGCCATCTCTTGGTCAGTTAACGTCATAACTAATGCTTTTTAAAAGTTTTTCATAAATTTCATTTCTCTTAACTCGGGTATGACCTGAGCTAAAGAAATAGTCAGAAATTGCCTTATAAACATGGGTTGCTTTCTTAAAAGGGTGATTAGGATTATTAAAATAAGCATTTAATTTATCAATATCTTCTAACTTTACTTTTTTATTCTCTAGAAAGAACAAATAAAAGTTCTCCTTGTATTTTTCAATAAAACTATTTAGAGTTAAAAATTGCTTTAAGATTATTTCATAAAGCGAAGGACTTAAATTTAGTTTTAAAAATAGTAGTTGATCTTCAACTAATTGCGGATTTTCAACTAAAAATTTTCTCGCTTGTTTTCAATTCTCTTCGGAAATATTATATTTTCTGTATTCAATGTTATCATCTTCAATAATCTTTGTAATGGCATCCGCTCCTAGGTCATTAACAATTGCCCATGATTTCTCTTCACCAATGCCTCGAAAATTTGCACTTTTAAGGAATTTAACAATGTAGTTAACTTTATAGCTATCATTTTCTTTAACATTTGATATACTTTTTGCGATATAACTATTTGGATATTTGGAAAATTTATTAGCAATAATTTGAATTTGATAAATTTTTTCATCTAAAATTATTTCCTGTAAATTAAACAAATTATTTTTAAAAATTACTGAAATTGAATTAAATTTATTTGTTTTTACATGATTAATAACATCATTTTTTTGTATCTTAAAACTGCAAATTACTACATCACCCTTTTCAGACATTCATAATATTTTTGTAAAATAACCTTGTATAGTTGAGTACTCTTGCATCATATTATTATAATTTTAACACAAGAGCATATAAATTTTACGAGGTGCTTTTAAGTAGCAAATTTTGTATTTTTAGCAAAAAAAGTTTAAAATATACATAGTTATATTCATGTTATTTAGCGAGGTATTAATATGTTAGATTTAAAATTTATTCTAAGCAATAAAAGTGAAATTATTAAAAAACTTTCGACAAGAAATTTTGATCTTTCCGTTATTGAAGAAATTATCGAATTAGGCAATAAGCGTAATGAGTTTATTCATGATCTTGAGACTTTACAGGCCAAGAGAAATGAATTAAGTCAAGAGATTGGCATTAGAATTAGAAATAAGCAAAAAACTGATGATCTACTGGAAGAAGTAAATAAAATTAAAGAAGAAATCGACTTAAAAGATAGCAAAGCTGATGAAATTATTAAAAAAGTTCATGATCTACTGCTACAAGTTCCTAATTTGCCATATGATGATGTGCCAGTTGGAAGAAATGAAAACGATAATGTTGTTGTCAGAGAACATGCTAAATTGGGGAGAGGATTAGTTAAAAATGTTGATGCTCACTATGAAATCGGGCTTAAACATGGTATGCTAGATTTTACAAGAGCTGTTAAATTAGCCAAAACAAGGTTCGTTTTATATAAAAATGATGGTGCTAAACTAGTTAGAGCCCTTGCTAATTTTATGCTTGATGTTCACACTAAAAATGGTTATAGAGAAATGCTTCCAGCTCACCTTGTTAATTCTTCAATGCTATATGGTACTGGGCAGCTTCCAAAGTTTGCAAATGATTTATTTAAAGTTGAAGATAATGATTTGTGATTAATTCCCACTGCTGAAGTACCAGTTACAAATTATCACTATGATGAAATTATTGATCTTAGCTCACCAATTAAATACGTTGCTTATACTAAATGCTTTCGCTCTGAAGCTGGAAGCGGTGGCAAAGATACTAAGGGTTTAATTCGTCAACATGAATTCCATAAAGTTGAACTTGTGAAAATTGTCGCTCAAGAAGATGGTATTCGTGAATGAGAGAAAACCGTTAACGATGCTAAAAGTATTTTAGAACTATTAGAAATACCATATCGTGAAGTTTTACTCTCAACTGGAGATTTAGGTTTTGGATCGGCAAAGACAATTGATTTAGAAATTTGAATTCCTTCAGAGCAGAGATATCGTGAAACCAGTTCGATTTCAATATACAATGACTTTCAATCAAAACGTGCCAAAATTAGATATCGTGGAAGTGACAATAAAACAAAATATGCTTACACCATTAATGGCTCAGGTGTGGCAATTGATAGAGTTGTAGCTGCCATTTTAGAAAACTATCAAAATCCAGATGGCAGTATCGATATTCCTAAAGTTTTAATTCCATATATGGGCAAAGAAAGCATTAAATAATATAAATTTCAATTCATATCCTTCCCTGTGATATGAATTTTTATATTTTATTTTTTAACGTAAATCATTACTTTTACTTTTTAACCTAAAAATATTTTTTATCTCAACGGTTTTTTAAAGAAATAATTTTACTAAAATTTTTCTATAAAAAAATACCTGTTTTTCGTTTATCTTATATTGTAAATATAAGAATAATTATTTAACGATAAATTGAGTCTAAATTTCTTTTAAAAAGGGGGTAAAAAAAGCAATAAAAAATTTAGTGTATTTTTTTTATTCAAAATTTAAGACTTTTTTTAAAGCATTATTTTTGTAAGTATATTATAATTACAAAAGATGGTTAATAAAAAAAATATCTTCCAAGCGAAAAATATATATAAAAGTGTCAAGGGTCGCTTTTTAATCGACAATGCGAGTTTTTCAGTTTGGGAAAACAGAATTCACATCCTTATCGGAGAGAACGGAGCCGGTAAATCCACCCTTATGAAAATTTGTACTGGAAGTGATTTAGACTTCGAAGGATAACTCTTCTTCGACGAAAAAAATCTTGATAGTATTGCTAATCCAAAATCATTTTTATTTTTTAATACCCATATTAAATTTCCTTACTATTTATCTGCTTTTAACTATATTAAAGAATATTGCAGATTATTTACAGGAAGAAAAATTAATAAAAATTTAATTATTAGTAAATTTATTGAATATGGACTAGAATCAAAAATGAAAAATAATCCCAACACTTTTTCAAGCGGGGAACAGAAAAAATTGATTTTACTATTTTCTGAAATAGCAAAACCAAGACTACTATTTCTAGATGAACCTGACTCTAATTTAGATCCAACTGCCCGAAAAATGTTGTATTTAAAATTACGAGAATTTACAAAAGCGGGAATTACAATTTTGGTTTCATCGCATTTGATTGACGAAATAAAAGATTATGTCGATGATGCCACTTTAATAAAAAAAGGAAAAATTGTCTGAACTGGATCAATTTATAGTAGCAACGAAATATCTTATTTGTATAACCAACACATCCTATACAAAGCATAATAGTGATAAATGCAAACTTTACTAAAAAATCATTTTAACTATTTCATAAAAAATAAATTTTATTTTGTTGCCCTACTAATTTCCTTTCTAGCAATTGGGGCAATTGTTCCATTAATTATTATTCCTCGACTTTTTAACGACTACAACTGACTAATATTTTTTATCGTTTTTTGCGTTAATTTATTTTATTGTTCAATATTTTTGCAAATGTTTTTTATAAACTCCAAAAATAATCAATATGATACGATATCCAATTCGATGTTTTCAAATAAACGAAAAATTTTTGTTTCTAAACTACTATTTGTAATTATATGATTTACAATAATTAATTTTATTTGAACAATCGCAGTAACGATTTTATACACTAGAAAATTTGCTAATATTACTCAAGGATTTTTATTCTTCTCTGGATTTTTAGTTTCTAATTTTCTTGTATTGCTTTTATCTTTTATATTTCTTGTTTTTATAATATCTTTTTTTAAAAAGGTATCAACAAGAAATACTATTTACTTATTGGCAACAATGGCAGCAATTTCAGCACCTCTGCTACTAAGAACTTATGTTTATAAGGTGCGCAGTGATATTAATACTAAAAATTATTTGAAGATAGTAGAAAAATCTAAAAATAAGTTAGCAAATGAACTCGCATATCATAATAAAAAATTCATCAATAATAGCGATTATTTATAGTCAATGTTATCTAAATGAAAAATCGTAAAATCATAAACATCAATATCACTTTGCCAACAAAGACGACTTATATAAATTTATTTACAAATACACCAATAACTTCAAAAAGGAAATTAAATAATGAAAAAACACAAACTTAAAAGTAAATTTATTTTCGCCATAGGAGCAGCAGTGGCTTTAGTTCCGCTTGCTGCAGTTTCATGCTTTAAGAGGCTCTCTCCACGTGAGCAAAAAATCGCTGAATATAAAAAACGTTATATTGACAAGAAAAATTATGTTTTTGACGACTTCGAAGATTTCACTGTCAATAAAGAGCATATTTTATCACCGCAAGTAGCTATTGCCCATGAAAATTTCGCGAAAATATATGATGATTTTATCAAATGGTTTGATGATTTTATGGGAAAATTTGAGATTTTTACATCAGTAATTTACGAATATGCTCCAAAAGATATCCACAATTTTTCTACGCATACGTTTTATACAAAAGAGGTAAAAATTAATTTAAATCCAAGAAATTACCTTGATGGGAAATGAAATTATTCGCTTTTTAAAGACAGTGATAGTTATGAAAATTGAGCTGCTAATAAAGAAAAATTTGATGATTTTATTTCTAAAATTTTTCAAATCCCTAATTTAAATATTGACCTCGCTGTCTCTGGAATGAATATTTATAATGTACGACATAGATATGCAAACGACAAAGAAAACCAAGATTATGGTTATTTTTCTAAGCTAACGCTAACAAGTGATTTTTGATCAAATACTTATGACACGGAAAAAAATGAATTTATTGAAGAACCATGGGGTGCGTCTGGTCTTCGTGCACTAATTTGAGGTACTAGATATTTAAAACCAAAGTTAAATCCCGAAGTAGAAGATAATGGTTTTAATGCTGATAGCCATGAGATTATTCTTAAAAATGGAATTGAATATGAGGGAAGTGATTCAATTTGATATCCAACTTTTAAAAAAGATTATGGGAATTCAGCTTTCTTCTTTAAAAATTTGATAGTAATGAGAGATGATAAACCAAGACTTGACATAACATTATTTACTGATAGACCCGAAGAATTAGAGAAATATACAAATTACGACTTTCGACTAAAAACATATTTAAATAAAAAATTATTCTCGCACTTTTATATAAAAAATAAAGAAGGTGAAGTGAAGCCAATAATTGAAGAAATACTTAATCCCCTTAGAAAAGTGGAAGAAGAGCAAAAAGAGGATAATAATAAATTATTTATCTAGGTCTTTTTAAATACATCAATAACTTCAAAAAGGAAATCAAATAATGAAAAAGCACAAAAAATTTATCTTCGTTATGGGAGCAGCAGTGGCTTTAGTTCCGCTTGCTGCAGTTTCATGCTTTAAAAAACTAACACCAAAAGAGCAAAAAAAAGCCGAATATAAAAAACGTTATATTGACAGTAAAAATTATGTTTTTGATGACTTTGAAGATTTCACTGTCAATAAAGAGCATATTTTATCACCGCAAGTAGCTATTGCCCATGAAAATTTCGCGAAAATATATGATGATTTTATCAAATGGTTTGATGATTTTATGGGAAAATTTGAGATTTTTACATCAGTAATTTACGAATATGCTCCAAAAGATATCCACAATTTTTCTACGCATACGTTTTATACAAAAGAGGTAAAAATTAATTTAAATCCAAGAAATTACCTTGATGGGAAATGAAATTATTCGCTTTTTAAAGACAGTGATAGTTATGAAAATTGAGCTACTAATAAAGAAAAATTTGATGATTTTATTTCTAAAATTTTTCAAATCCCTAATTTAAATATTGACCTCGCTGTCTCTGGAATGAATATTTATAATGTATGACATAGATATGCAAACGACAAAGAAAACCAAGATTATGGTTATTTTTCTAAGCTAACGCTGACAAGTGATTTTTGATCAAATACTTATGACACGGAAAAAAATGAATTCATTGAAAGACCATGGGTTCATTCTGATTTTGATGAACTAATTTGAGGCCCTAGATATTTAAAACCAAAGTTAATTCCTGGAGTAGAAGATAATGGTTTTAATGCTGATAGCCATGAGATTATTCTTAAAAATGGAATTGAATATGAGGGAAGTGATTCAATTTGATATCCAACTTTTAAAAAACAAGAACATTATGAAAATTCATCTTTTTTCTTTGAAAATTTTATAGTAATGAAAGATGATAAACCAAGACTTGACATAACATTATTTACTGATAGACCCGAAGAATTAGAGAAATATACAAATTACGACTTTCGACTAAAAACATATTTAAATAAAAAATTATTCTCGCACTTTTATATAAAAAATAAAGAAGGTGAAGTGAAGCCAATAATTGAAGAAATACTTAATCCCCTTAGAAAAGTGGAAGAAGAGCAAAAAGAGGATAATAATAAATTATTTATCTAGGTCTTTTTAAATACATCAATAACTTCAAAAAGGAGATTAAATAATGAAAAAACACAACCTTAAAAGCAAATTTATTTTCGCTATGGGAGCAGCAGTGGCTTTAGTTCCACTTGCTGCAGTTTCATGCTTTAAAAAACTAACACCAAAAGAGCAAAAAAAAGCCGAATATAAAAAACGTTATATTGACAGTAAAAATTATGTTTTTGATGACTTTGAAGATTTCACTGTCAATAAAGAGCATATTTCATCACCGCAAGTAGCTATTGCCCATGAAAATTTCGCGAAAATATATGATGATTTTATTAAGTGATTTGATGATTTTATGGGAAAATTTGAGATTTTTACATCAGTAATTTACGAATATGCCCCAAAAGATATCCACAATTTTTCTACGCATACGTTTTATACAAAAGAGGTAAAAATTAATTTAAATCCAAGAAATTACCTTGATGGGAAATGAAATTATTCGCTTTTTAAAGACAGTGATAGTTATGAAAATTGAGCTACTAATAAAGAAAAATTTGATGATTTTATTTCTAAAATTTTTCAAATCCCTAATTTAAATATTGACCTCGCTGTTTCTGGAATGAATATTTATAATGTATGACATAGATATGCAAACGACAAAGAAAACCAAGATTATGGTTATTTTTCTAAGCTAACGCTGACAAGTGATTTTTGGTCAAATACTTATGACAAGGAAAAAAATGAATTCATTGAAAGACCATGGGTTCATTCTGATTTTGATGAACTAATTTGAGGCCCTAGATATTTAAAACCAAAGTTAAATCCCGGAGTAGAAGATAATGGTTTTAATGCTGATAGCCATGAGATTATTCTTAAAAATGGAATTGAATATGAGGGAAGTGATTCAATTTGATATCCAACTTTTAAAAAACAAGAACATTATGAAAATTCATCTTTTTTCTTTGAAAATTTTATAGTAATGAAAGATGATAAACCAAGACTTAACATAACATTATTTACTGATAGACCCGAAGAATTAGAGAAATATACAAATTACGACTTTCGACTAAAAACATATTTAAATAAAAAATTATTTTCTCATTTTTATATAAAAAATAAAGAGGGTGAAGTGAAACCAATAATTGAAGAAATACTTAATCCCCTTAGAAAAGTGGAAGAAGAGCAAAAAGAGGATAATAATAAATTCTTTATCTAGGTCTTTTTAAATACATCAATGACTTCAAAAAGGAGATTAAATAATGAAAAAACGCAACCTTAAAAACAAATTTATTTTCGCTATGGGAGCAGCAGTGGCTTTAGTTCCACTTGCTGCAGTTTCATGCTTTAAAAAACTAACACCAAAAGAGCAAAAAAGCCGAATATAAAAAACGTTATATTGACAGTAAAAATTATTTTTTTGATGATTTCGAAGGTTTCACCGTCAATAAAGATCATGTTTATTATCCAAAAACCTCCATTACTGATGATAATTTTGTTCTTATTTATAATGATTTTATCAAATGGTATGATGACTTTATGTATAAATATGAGATTTTTAAAGATGTTGTTTATGAACATGCCCCAAAAGAAATAACAGATTTAGATGTTTATTATGTAAAAGAAGTTAAAATTAACTTAAATCCTCATAACTACAAAGATGGGGAATGAACTTATTCACTTTTTCAAAGAAATACTGATAATCTAATAAAGTGACAAGCCCATAAGAAGAGAATTGAAGATATGATATTTACAATTCTTCGAATTCCTAATGTGAATACAAATATTTCTGTATCAGGTTTATCTATGGATAATTATAGTGATTTAGGGTCGGCTTCATATTGGTCTAATCTTACATTTAGTTCTGATTTTTGATATGAATATTTTAATGAATATGAAAATAAATTTGAACTGCACACATGAGATACATCTGAATTTGATTATCTTAATAGCATGAATGTTTTTAAGAATGCAAAACCCAAATTACTACCGGGAATGAAAGATAACGGCTTTAATGACGACAGTCATTCGGTAACACTAAAAAGCTACGAAGATGATCATCTAGATTCAGTATGATACTCAATAAAAGATAAGAATTACACATACCATCCTCGTTACATTATTTATAATAAAATATTCAAACGTAATGAAAATAATAAACTTGAAGTAAAATGAGATAGAGAAAGATCGCCGTATCAAAAAAATCCAGATTCATACTATTATTACAATTACTCAATTGAATCTTATAAGAATAAAAATAGTTTTTCAAAATTTGAATTCCTAAATGATGAAGTAGCTGAGGTAAAAGAAATTTCTAATCAATGAAAAAATCTTTTGAATAAATCTCGCTAATAGTCGCAATTGTGTTAAATTTAGAATGTTAAAAAAATAGCAGCATCTGCTATTTTTTTAGTTACTAATATTCATGCATTGTAATATTTAAACTATCAACTACAATAAATTTATCGCCTTTTTTAGCACCATATTTTTCTAATATAGTATTAGCCGCTTCGTGGTTGTATTTAATTAGTGCTCTAACTGCTTCAGAGTGTCTTTCACAAAATACACTTGAAGTAACTCCGAAACTTCATACTAGTTTTTCATCGCTTACTACTCCAATAATATATGAGTTAGGACGATATTTTGAAATTTCCTTCAGTAATTTTCCACTGTGACTTAATACAACAGCAAATTTATATTCACCTTTTTCTAGAATTTTTGCTACTTCATAAGCAATTAGCATTCTTGAACTTGGATTATTTGCCACTTTTTCGATTTGATGAGCATAAAATGGATCAGTGTAGTATTCTTTTTCCGCTCTTTTAGCTATTTTTGACATTGTGCTAACAGCTTCATATGGGTATTTTCCACTGGCAGTTTCTCCTGATAGCATCGTTGCATCTGCTCCAATTTCAACAGCAAAGTAAACGTCTGTTACTTCTGCTCTTGTGGGCAATGGAACATTTTCCATTGAGTCAAGCATTTGTGTTGCTACGATTACTTCCTTGCCAGCCAAACGACATTTGCGAATAATTCTTTTTTCATAGTAAGGAACATCATAGTATGGAATTTCCAAACCTAAATCCCCCCTAGCAATCATAATTCCGTCACTAGCTTGAATGATTTCATCAATATTATTAATAGCAGTTTGTGATTCAATTTTAGAAATAATTTGAATGTGTTTTCCGTTATTTTCATCTAAGATTTTACGAATTTCTAGCACATTTTTAGCCGAATTAACAAATGATGCTGCAATATAGTCAACTTTATAGCCAGCTCCTCATTTAATATCTTCTTTATCTTTATCACTTAAAAATGGAATTGAGAAGTCAACACCTGGGATATTAACTCTTTTGTTAGTTTTTAAATTATGCCCGTTAACTGTTTCCACAATTACTTCCATTTGTTTAACTTCTTTAACAATTGTTACTAATTTTCCGTCATCTAGTAGTACTTGGTTACCAGCTTTAACATCTTTATCCATTCGATAAGATATTGAAATAGTTTTTTCATCCCCAATTAGATTTTTATATGATTCTTCATCAGTTTTAATTGAAAGTGTTGATTTTGGTGCGATGTAGCATAAATCATTTTTCATCTTTCCAATTCTAATTTCTGGACCTTTAGTGTCAAGCATTAACGAAATAGGAATGTCAAGTTCTTTTGAAATTGCTCTCGCAGTTTCAAATTTATTTTTATGAGTTTCAGGATTTCCATGTGAAAAGTTAACTCTAATTGTGCTAACTCCAGCCTCAATTATTCTTTTCATTACTTCATAATTCTCTGAAGCTGGACCAATTGTCGCAACAATTTTGGTTTTTTGTTCATTAAAATTCATTGTTTTACCAACCTTAATATATTATTATACCTTTTAATTTTATCATTAAATTGCCCAATAATCCACAATGGTTCATTTTGTAGTACAATAATTATTGTAAAGTATTATTTTTTTTACTTATATTTATGATTTAATTTATAAATTTACATAGCAAAAAACTTAATAAATTATTGTTATAAAATAGAGAGGTATACATATTAATTATGGCAAAATTTAAGAGAGTATTTTTCATTGTAACTGATGGACTTGGTATAGGTTCTGAACCAAGACAAAAAGAGTTCAATGATGTTGGAGCAGATAGCTTATTTCATGCTTCAGAAATTCTACCGCTTGAAATTCCGACATGAAAAAAATTAGGAATTACTGAAATAGCAAAAATAGCTGGACACAACGCTAAGAATAAAAATCCGCTAGCATACATGGCAAGAGTCCACGAAATGTCAAACGGAAAAGATACACTAACAGGACACTGAGAAATGATGGGTATTTACACTGAAGTTCCTAACCCTCAATTCACAGAAAAAGGCTTTCCTGATGATCTAGTAGCGGAGCTTTCAAAAGCTTTTGATAACCGCAAAATTATCGGAAATCGTAATGCTTCGGGAACAGTGATTTTACAAGAACTAGGACATCAACATATTCAAAATGGAGACATGATAATTTATACATCTCCAGACTCAACACTACAAATCATCGGGGATGAAAAAACTCTTGGTGTAGAAAAATTAACTGAGTATGCAAAACGTGCAAGAGCAATTTGTTCATCGAAACCTGAATGAAATGTTGCTAGAGTTATTTCACGACCATTTGTTTTTGAAAATGGTAAATTTACAAGAACATTCAACCGCCATGACTTTGCTAACAAACCAACTGGTCATATTATTTTAGAAGATTTACAAAGCAAAGGCATTGAAGTTGTTGCAGTCGGAAAAATTAATGATATTTTCACACATGTTGGTATTGATAAAGTTTATGGCCCTGCCTCAGATGATGAAAATATGGACATTGCTATTGATATTGCTTCATCAAATTCAACTAACCAATTGGTTTTTGTTAATTTAGTTCAATTTGACAGCCACTACGGTCACCGTGAAGATCCAGTAGGCTACAGCGAAAATGTTTCAAGATTTGACATCAAGTTAACTAAACTAATTAACAGCATGAAATCAGATGACCTACTAATTATCACTTCAGATCATGGAAATGATCCAACAAAAGGTCCTGACCATACTAGAGAAGCATTACCATTAACAATCTTTTCTAAATCATTTAAGAGCCCAAAAATTTTAGGAACTGTTAACGGTTTAGGAACAGCTGGAAATATTGTAGCAAGAAACTTTGGCACACCAACAGTTTCAACAGGTGATGATATTTTTGATGAACTAGTTTAGATAATTAATTTTTTTAATTATTATAGTTCATTATAATTTGGCATTAAGCCCATTTCTAAAAGGCTTAATGTTTTTTAATTTGTCAATTTTAATTAGCTAATAAAAATATAAATATTTTTAAGCAATCTTTAGCGATAAACTATTAAAAAAATGATTTTTTTCTATTTAATTTATAATAAAGAATTTTTAGTTTTTATTGATATTATATTGTTAGAAATCAATAAAAATATCAAATTTTTGGTTAAACAAATATAAAGGAATTTTAAAAAAGTATTATGAAGAAATCAATGAGAGCAATGGTGCTACTAGGAGCAGTTTCAGCTGTGACAACACTACCACTAGTCGCAATTAGTTGCTTCAAAAGCGGCGGTATATCAAGCGATGTTAAAAACCAATTTTATGATAATGCTAAATTACTATATTTAGCTAATAAAGCACTACCCCTGAAAGATTTACAAGATTATAAAAAAATTATGTTCATCGAAGGTAAGGGCGTTAAAGAAGATTATGTGATTAAAGAAATTATCGCCAGCCATCAAGTTAAAGATTCATGGTTTTTTGCCATACTAGTATCAGATAGCAGCGGTTCTAATAGTTTTATTGTACATGTTGAATTTCCTGAACGTGAAAACAATTTTTTAGAGGGAAAATTCATTTCGGCATCAGAATATAATTTGGCTGTATTAGGAAAAGTTAAACTTAATAAGGAGTTTTTAAAATTTCAAAATTCACTTAAATTTAAATACAATAAAACTTTAAATGCTGATGCTTTATTTAATGAAAAAAATGTTACTATTGAAAAGAATAAACTACTCAATAAATTTGATTACAAATTAGTTTATCAAAATTCACATCCAGATGATCAATTTGCATTAGCAATATATCAATTCAAAGCAAAGGGAGAAAGCGATATTTTTAATGTCTTTGTAAAATTTCCATTTGCTGAAAAGCAATCTCTTGCTTCGGTTATTTCAGACGAAAACGAAATAGAAAATCAAGTTCACACTCGTGAAAGATTATTAGCCGAATTTATGCGCACTGCAAAGTTTAGCTTTTGGAGTAATGCCTTAACTGAACTAAGAATTAATGACTATGAATTTAAATTATCGGGCGTAAATATTAGTGCTAATTATTCATTTAAAGCCAAATCAGTTCAGAATATCCAGGGAAAGATATTTGTTCAATTTGAAATTACAGATTTTGTTCGTCAAAAATTATTTGACTGCTGAGTTAAGTTTGAGCATGACAGCGAAAGCAAAAAATATCTAGGTGAATTTATTACGCTAAATGAATATATTGCATCACAGATTGTAGAAAGTAATTTTGTCAATGATTTTGCCAAAAATGCTTCCATTGCTAAATCCGGCAATGATTTTCGGTTAGTTGGAGATGCTGATTTTATTAGTAAATACACAATTAGTAAACATGAAAGTATTGGTTTGAATGAGAGTAAGGGCTTTGAAATTCAGAAATTTATTATTGTTGATAAAAAAGATCCAACTTCGAAATTTAATATCTTTTTGAGATTTTTAAATGACAGCACACCCGGAATATTTGTGTCACCTGATGAATATTTTGAGGCAAACCGTAAACACGATATCAAATTTGAAAATGATGAAATTCAAAAATATTTACAAAATGCAAAATTTAAATACAAGGGAAAATTAAGCGATAATGATAGCTTTGACATTAAAAAAATGCAACTAGAGGGCAATTATGATTACAATGTTATTCGTGTTAAATACACAGATAATAATGAAGTAATTGCTGAAATTGATATTAATCTGAAAAATGACTATCAGCCACTAATTAAATATGTTAGTTATGTTAAATTTTCATATGCTGAGACTGAAAGTGATGGTGTGATTTTGAATAATGAAGTTGAGTTTAAAAAAGCTTATACTGCAATTGAAGAAAAATTGCACGATCAGTTTGTTAAAAATACTAGATTTCGTTACAATTCAAATGTTAATGATTCTAAATTTAACGAGCGAAATTTAGTGTTTATAAATAGGGCGGAGTTTGATTTTGAAGTTAATGAAATCTATATTAATCGCACCGAAAATTCTACATCATTACTGCTAAAACTTGCTATCTTGAATTTAGAAAAAACTAAGAAATTATTTGATATTTATCTCCAATTAGATAATTCAGACTTAAATCCGATCTCAGTTGGACAATTCTATAAACAAATAAAAGAAAAAAAATATCAAATCTTTGACTTTAACCCCGCCTTCAAAGAATACAATACTTTTAAATACAAAGATATTTTTCCTAACAATACTAATTTAATGCTAAAAATGATTGACCCAACTAAACTTGTTTTATCCGGAAAAGACGAAAAAGAATATGAGTATGAAGTCGTTTGAGTTTATTATAACAAGGATAACAGCCTTGAATTAGATAATTCATTTAACAATGCTTATTTAATGAAAGTCAAGCTAACATCAAAACTTGATAGAAGCAATACTTTTGAGCTATTTTTGAAATTTAACAGCAACAGTGAAGAAAATAGCGCTGAATATGTTGATGAAAATGTAATTAATAAACATTTAAGTTTAGAAAAAAAATTATTCTATAAAGATCAAATAAAGTTTAGATATCCTAATGTTGAACACACTGGTAGACTTGATTATCTTATTGAGTTAATAGGTTCTTCTTATGAAATTAATGACTCTTTTGAAATTTATTATTTCCCAATCTTAAAAAAACGTGGCTTAGATCATTTTCTAGTGAAATATGAAATCGGTAGTCTTAATACATCTTACAAAATATTTGTAAATGCCAAATTCACATACAATGATAAAGAAGGAGATAATGAATTAAGTTATGCCGAAATTGTTAGTGATGAAGAATTTGATAATTTTTAATTGAAAATATACTTAAGCAAATAAATCTATTCTCATTAAAAGAGTATATTTTTATTATCTTAACTTTTTTCCACTCCCTTTCTTATGTTTTTATTTTAGTGATAATTTTGCTTGCAAAAAATAAAAACATATAAAATATATTAAGTATGAAAAAGCTAGAAAAAATTACTCCGCAAAATGATGATTTTGCTAGATGGTATACAGATGTTATCCAAAATGGCGATTTAATGGCTTATGGAGCTTCAAAGGGTTCTATAATTTTTAAGCCTTTATCTTTTGGCATTTGGGATAATATTCGTTTAACCCTAGATAAGGAATTTAAAAAAGTCGGAGTTCAAAATGTTAATTTACCACTACTAATTCCAGAAAGTTTACTTGCCAAGGAAAAAGATCACCTAGAAGGTTTTAATCCGGAACTGGCCACAGTAACTGAGGTTGGCGGAAAAAAATTAAGTGAAAAGTACTATATTCGTCCTACAAGTGAAACTTTATTTGGAGATTTCTTTAAAAATGAAATTAGCTCTTACAATGATTTACCATTAATTTATAATCAATGAGTTAATGTTTTAAGATGAGAGAAGACAACTAATCCATTCCTTAGAACTCGTGAATTTTTATGACAAGAAGGTCATACAATGCACTCTGATGGAGAGGAAGCAAAAGAGCTTACCCTTAAAATGCTAAAAATTTATAAAAAGTTTGTTAATGATTATTTAGCTATTCCCGTGATTGATGGCGAAAAAACTGAACACGAAAAGTTTTCAGGAGCTGATTTTACTTTCACAATTGAAGCAATGATGAAAGATGGCAAAGCTCTTCAAGCTGGCACAAGTCATTATTTAGGTCATAATTTTAGTGTTCCATTTGATATTACTTTTAAAAATAAAGACAACAAATTAGAATATGCTTATGGAACAAGTTGAGGCATTTCAACACGACTAATTGGTGCGCTAATTATGACACATGGAGATGATCGTGGTATTATTATTCCACCAAAGATTGCTCCAACTCAAGTCGATATTCTAGAGTTGTTTGCTAATAAGGAACCAAAAGTTCACAACTTAGCGCTTTCAATTGAAAAAACACTTAACAAAGTTGGCATTTCCACCAAGATTGATGATTCAGATAAAGGAGCAGGATTTAAAGCGTCTAATTCAGAAATTCATGGTACACCACTAAGAATTGAAATTGGGCCCCGCGATTTAGCTGAAAATAGAATATTATTAGTGAGACGTGATACACTCGAGAAATTTCATGTCTCAGTTGATGATGTTAAAGAAACGGTAAAAGAAATGCTAAATGATATTCAACTAAATTTATATAGTCAAGCAGAGCAAAGATTACTTAACAATCTTGTTGAGGTACATAATTTAGATGATTTCAAAAAAGCTATTTCTGAAGGTCACTGAGTTATTACTAATTTTGCCGGTAATGGTGAAGATGAAATTAAAATAAAAGAACTAACGGGAGCTTCATCGCGTTGTATACCCTTTAAGCTTCCAATCAAACTAAAAGATGATAAATGTTTCTTTAGCAATAAAAAAACCAAAAAATGTGTTATATTTGCTAAGGCATATTAAACATAAAAGGAGAAAATATATGTTAAAAAAAATCACTCATGCAGAATTAGGTGATCAACACCTAAACGGTAAGGCGATTGTAGCATTTAGAGCTACATGATGTCCTCCTTGCCAAATGCTAGCACCAGAACTTGAAATGTTAGCAAATCAACATAGCAATATTAATATTTTTGATCTAGATGTTGATCAAAATCAAGAGTTTGCTCATCAAATGGGCGTTTCGTCAATTCCTTCATTATTCTACTATGAAGATGGTCAACTTGTTGATAGAACAGTTGGTTATATCCCTGCTGATGAACTTGCAAAAAAATTTAAATAATTGATGTTTAAGCTACAATGTTAAATTTTAAACCACGTGCTTATTTTCTTGATTTAGATGGAACTTTCTTAGATTTACCTAAAACGGAAAATAGAGTTAGCGAAGATAACATTAATATCGCAAGACAACTAAATGATCAGGGAATCCCAGTTATTCTTTCAACTGGACGGCGTAATTCGGAATTTGTAGTTAATTTAGCTAATAAAATTAATTCACCATATATTGTTTGTCAAAATGGTGGTTTAATTGTTGACAGCAATAATAACGTTTTAAAAAAATGTGAGATTAAACGAGATAGTGCTCTAAAAGTAATTGAAATCCTAAAAAAAGAAAAAATGTTTTTTATGATTAATAGTTTGCCAATTATTTATGGGGCATCAACAAAAATCTTTATGGCACGACCATGAACCAAAAAAATGGAAATTAAAAAATATGATGAAATTCCACAAATATCAAATGTTACTAAAATTTTAACTTTTGGTAAGTTTTCAACCCGTGGCATCAAAAAAATTAAAGAAAGTTTAGAAGCAAACTTCTTTAATCTGAAATTCCACATTGTTTCTAAAGGTTGAAGTATTGAAATAAACGATATGAATGCTACTAAAGGTATTGCTAATTCGTATATCTGTCAATTACTAAATATTGATCCTAAAAAAGCTGTTCACTTTGGAGATTCGGGCAATGATGTTTCTGTTAAATCATATGTCGGCGCATTTGTTGTTATGAAAAATGCTGCCCGGAACATTAAAAAACACGGCGATATTATTGGTTATTCATATAAACGTAGTGGTGTAGCCAAAACAATTAAGAATCTTTTTATGACAAAAAAATAACTAAAAATAAATATGTTTCTTTATACTATTTTTAAATAAAATATTGTCAAAGCACGGTAGTACATACTGTGCTTTTTATTATTCAAAGTAACAATTTTATCGTTGAAATAATTTAGCCAATTTTAGATTCTAAATTTATTTGCATTTTGAAATTTTCGTTATTAAATAATATAAAATAATTGAAATAGCAGCATAAATTTTTAGCTATGATATGGAGAATTTGATGAAAAAAAATAATGATAATAAACTTGACCAGTTCTATACTAATCCAATCGTTTGCGATCGAATAGTTGAAATAGTTCGGCAACAAATTCCAAGCCAGTTAGAGCATGAAATTCTTGAGCCCTCAGCTGGCACTGGAAACTTTATAAATGCTTTAGAAAAAATTGGTATTGACAAAAGTGTGATAACTGCTTATGATATTGAACCTAAAAGTAGTAACATCATCAAAAAAGATTATTTAGCGGAAAAAATTGCCTTCAGTGATAATCGTTTTATTATTGGTAATCCTCCATTTGGTTACCGTGGAAAACTAGCGCTTGAATTTTTAAATAAAGGATTAACTGAAGCTAATTATGTTGCAATGATTCTACCTAACATTTTTCAGAGATACTCAGTCCAAAAAAAGGTTAATCAAAACGCTAAACTAATTTGTAATATAAGGTTATCAGATAATTCTTTTATTGTCAACGACAAAGAATATGACGTTAAATGTGTTTTTCAAATCTGAACTATAAAATCGACTTATGCTCCTGATTTGCGAATTAAATCACAAATTTCAATTCGTCATGAAGATTTTAAAACTTTTATTCACAATAATACTAAAACGACTCTCAAATATTTTGATAAGAGTAAATACCATTGAGATTTTGCTGTTCATCGCCAAGGCTACTATGACTATAATATTAAGATCACAGATCCAAAAAAATTAGTTGAAAATCGCCAATATTTTTTCATTAAGATTCTTAATGAAAAAGCCCGTGAAATTATTAACAGAATTGATTTTGAAAAACTTTCTAAATCAAACACACAAGTCTATGGTTTTTCAACAACCGACTTTGTCGAAGAGTATAAACGACTTAAAGGAGAAAAATTATAATGCTTCTATCGAGAATTTTTAAAGAAATAAAAGCTGATCCTCTTAAATATGCTACTTCAAATACTGGTGAAGACTTTGAAGCAAATTTTATGAAATTACTACGTAAAGAAGGATTTATTCACATAAAAGCAGGAAAAAATTTTTCCGCAGCCCAATCAGAAATTAAAGAGCTTGAAAAAAACTCTACTTTTAGTAGCGATGCCAACCTTAAGCAAATCTTAAAAAAAATTAAAGAGCAAATTTTAGATAAGACATCAACTGAATTAGTTGAAAATCCGTTTCAAAACTTCAATGAGTATTTTATCTATCAACCTTATGGCTCACAAAATTTTCCTGATTTTTTAGTTTTTAGTAGTAAATATATTATCCCGATTGAAACAAAATTCTCAAAGTATGAGGATAAACTAAAATCGAAGGAGATATCATCACGACCAGTTTGAAATTCTAATTTGCCAAAAGCAAATGCCATTTATTTATATGCTGTTTCAGGACGAGATACGACATTTTTTATGGGTTCGGATATACTTAATAATGATGTTCGCAGAATACTAATTGAATACTTTGAAAATTTAGATAAAGGAACTGATCAATTAGATAAATTACTATCTAATCTTGATAATAACTTTGGTTTCTATCCTTACATTAGGAAAGCTTATGAGCAGAAGCAAGAGAAATCAACTTATCAAAAAGATGGTAAAATTGCAATTGAGAGCTATTTTTCAAATAAAAGAGATCAAAGGGAAAATACCGTGATTGACTTTTTAGCATCTCTTGAGGATAAAGAAAAAAAATAGCAGTATAATTTGAAGCTATTTGGGTGATATATGAAAGAAAATAAGAGAAAAAACTCGATAAAGTTATCGATTGTTGTGCTTGGTGCGGTGATTGTTCCAATTTTAGTTGGTGTTGGTATTGGAATAAGCTATGCCACTAGCAACAAAGCAAAAATAGAAATTCAAAAAGAAAAATTACCAAATGATGAAAACGGTAATAATTCTGAAAAAGACGTTAAAGAAAATAGCGACAATTAATTAAATTCAGACAAGCTTCTGAATTTTCT
Organism: Mycoplasma phocoeninasale; assembly: GCF_012934885.1. GTDB lineage: Bacteria > Bacillota_I > Bacilli_A > Mycoplasmatales > Metamycoplasmataceae > Metamycoplasma > Metamycoplasma phocoeninasale. The sequence continues at coordinate 422,084 of NZ_CP051480.1, forward strand.
TTTTAATGAATTTAGCTCAAGCTCTTCAAGAATTTTATTGGCAGCCTCTGATAATTCAATTTTAGTAATAGCTAAGCTATCAATATTAGGAAGACATAGCTCAAAATCAGAGCATAACGTTGCCATGAATTTATCGCGCATAGCATCTTCTTTATGTTCAATTAATTTTTTGGCCAGTGATGGTTTAATTTCATTAATGTTATTGTAAATATTTTCTAGACTTTGATACTGATTTAGTAAGGCGATCGCTGATTTATTTCCAATTCCTAAAATTCCCTTGAAATTATCACTTGCGTCGCCTACCATGGCTTTATAGTCTATAACTTGTGAAGGAAGAAAATCATAATATTTTTGGAAATTGTGGCGGTTTAAAATTACCATTTCGCCTTTGATTTTTTTTAGTATCGCAATGTTTTCGTCAATTAGTTGATTTAAATCCTGGTCGCCAGAAAAGATTAGAATGCTTGAGCCTTTGAAATTGTTAACTGCTTTGGCAATGATGTCATCAGCCTCATAGCCGTCACAGTATTGATTTTGAATATTAAGTGCTGATAGAAGTTGTTGAATTTTATCGAGCTGCATATAAAATTCCACTGGCGCTTTCTGCCTTCCTGCTTTATATTCTGTATAGATGTTATGGCGGAAGGTTTTAATTTTTGAATCAAATGCAAAATAAATATGTGTTGGTGAATAATTTTTTATCAATAAATTAACTGTATTAAAAAAACCAACGATAGCATTCGTTTGAATGCCTGAGGTTGTTTGCAAGATATTGGGATTAGGACCATATGCTGTAGCATAGTATGAACGGTAAGCCAAATATGTCCCATCAATAATTAATATTTTTTTATTATTCATTTCTAATTTTCCAATCTTTTAAAATTATTTTATCGCCCCTATCTTTTATTACTTTAATCTCGACTAATTTATCTTTTAGATTTTTAATTTCATTGTATTTTTCATCGTTAGCATTTCACATAAAAGCAACAGCAGTTTGTGTTGAATCTTGAAAAGTTAGTATTAAATAGTTCTTATTTTGTTTGGTAATGGCTAGCTTAACATTAAGGCAAACTGCAGTGGTTACATATTCATTACCAACATGCATATCATTGAATCTGGAACCAACTTTTTCATAGTTAGATGTTCTAGAAGCATTATAAACCTGACCAAGCAATCTTCTCTCATTTTCTTCTTCAATTTTATAATCATTTTCAAAAATATTTGTTGGTTTGTAGTTAATTATTTGGTCTTTAATTTCATCTCAAGGATGGTTTTTATTAGTTTCAAGTCATAACATTAGGTCACTATTTTCGCTTTCAATTTCTTTTAGCAGAGTTTGCTGGTTAATGTTGAAAATTCGCATGGCATTTGCTTCGATTAGGGTTCTAATGGTTGCGATGCCTAAAGATTTAGATCCTAGGAGACAATAAAGAGCATGTTGAAAGTTAATGTAAGATTTATTTTCATTGCGATTATTAACAACAAGCTTAACAATTTCACTACCAATGCCTTTAATCATGTTTAGAGGTAAAATAATAGCATTATCTTTTATAACGGCATTAATTTCTGAATCAACAATATTTGGAGATACTACCCTGATATTCATTTTCTTTGCTTCGTTAACGTATTTGGAAATTGTTTCATGTGCACCGTGGGCTGATGAAATACAGGCGGCATAAAATTCGAGTGGATAATGAGCTTTTAGATATGCCATTTGATAGCTAATCAAGGCATATGAAATTGCATGTGAACGATTAAATCCATAATCAGCAAATTTCTCAATACTTTTAAAAATCATTGTTGCAGTATCAATTGAATAGTTATTTTGAATAGAGCGATTTATAAATTTTTGTTTTTCATCTTCCATTTCATCACTTTTTTTCTTAGAAATAATTCTTCTAAAATTATCAGCTTCAGAGAATGACATATTAGCAACAGTTTGAGCAATTTGCATAATTTGTTCTTGATAGACAATAATGCCGTATGTATTGGCAACAATTTTATCGTATTCAGGATTGATTTTTGGCACAGTTTCATTACCAAATTTTCGAGCTGCGTATTTTGGAATATTAACCATTGGACCTGGACGATTAAGTGAAATAATTGCCACAATATCTTCAAAATCATTGACCTTAATTTTTTCCAAGGCACGAATCATAATCGCACTTTCTAGTTGAAATATCCCGATACTATTACCGGCACTTAGAATTGAAAAAGTTTTTTGATCATTTAGCGGAATATTATCTAAATCAACTTTAATATTTAAATTTTTTTCAATTAAATCCTTAATTTCCTTAATGGTAGTTAGTGTTTTAAGACCCAGGATATCCATTTTAATTAACCCAAATTTTTCTAAGTATTCCATACTTACTTGTGTTTGCTGAATTGTTTCATCTACCATTAAAGTTGGAACAAACTTAATAATTGGCTTAGAACTAATAACAAGACCGGCGGCATGTGTCCCGCTTTGACGATAGAAGCCAGAAATTCGGTTTGAAACATTCAAAATTTTATCTACAAGATTTGAATCTTCAGAATCAATTCTAGCAAGTTCGAGTGAAAACTTACTATTGTTTTGATACTCTTCTAATAAGTTTTTATCATCAGGAGAAATTAGTTTGGAGATACTATCAATTTGTTTTGGCGAAATATTATTCACTCGCATAACATCTCTAATCGCTGATTTTTTGCCAAGTGATGAAAAAGTGACAATATTAGCAACATTGTCAAAACCATATTTATTAACTAAATAATTAATAACGTCTTGCCTTCTATCATCTTGAACGTCGACATCAATATCTGGCATTGATACTCTTTCAATATTTAAAAATCTTTCGAAAATCAAATTGAATCTAATTGGATCAACGTTGGTAATGTTAAGTAGATAGCTAATTAAAGACCCAGCAGCACTTCCCCGTCCGGGGCCAATTGCAATATCATTATTTTTTGACCATTTAATTCAATCTTGAATAATTAAAAAGTAATCTTCTAGTCGCATTTTTTTAATTACTGAAAATTCATGATTTAGTCTTATTTGATAATCTTGACCTCAACTGTCTTTGCTAAATTTAGTTGTTATTGCTTTTTTTAGAAGGTTCTGTAAATATTCGATTGAACTAAGATTTTCGTCATTTTGAAATTTTGGAAGTGAATAACTATGATAAGGAATTTCAAAATAGATACTTTTAGCAAATTCATTAGTATTATTTACTAATTCACTTAAAACTGCGTCTTTTTTTTCATTTTCAAGCTTAAAACTGCAGGGCTCATAAATGTCATGAAAGTGTTCTTCTTTTCGCATTAAATTTAAAGTTGCAATAATTTCGTTATCAGAAAATTGAAAAATAGCGTTATGATTAATAAGTAAGCATTTGTCATAACCGAATGATAATAATGCTGCGGCACTATTTTCAAAATCAATTGGAAGTAAACTGTAATAATGATTTTCAAGCAATATTTTTTTATTAGTTCTTTTGAAATATCCAAAAATGGGATGTTCAATAAAAATTAATTTGCTAAACGGCGATAAATTTTCAAATTTAATAAAATGATTTGATAAAAGATAATATGATAAGTTTTTTAAAATTTCAAAATCGTCAATATTTTTGGCAAAAACAATAAATTTATATAGTTTGCCTTCAATTTCAACATCACATTCTAAACCAAAGATCGGTTTTAAGCTGCTACCTTCACATAATTTTTTAAAATATGCTAGGCTAAATAAGTTGTGATGTTCAGTAACTGCAAAGTATTCATTATCACTTTTTTTAAGATTATCAATAAACTCTTCAGGCTGGATACAACTCTTTAAAAATGAATATGTGGTATTCAAGTGTAAATTAATTAATTTCATAAAATTAATTATAAAGGGTTTCTAAATCTTATAACATTTTATTAATAAAAAAATACGAAAAAAAATTATTATTAGTGTATTAATTAAATTAAAATTTTGCTTCGTTATTTACTAATTTTAAATTGTTAATAAATCATTTTTTGCTAAAAAAAACTTTTAAAATAAGTGAATTTATAAATAGTGTCTATGTTGATAATTAGAGGAAATACTAGCTAAAATTTTACATTTAGAAACTAATTGTATTTTTTTTGTCTGTAGTTATTTAGAATTATATTGCTAGAAGACATGGAGGATTTTATGGGGACTTTTTTTTATGTCGAAAATGAGGATGATATTAATGTCTCAGATTTGGAAAATTTAAGATTATTATATCGTCCTTTACTGGGAAATAGCGGAGTTTCATTATATGAATTTTTATATGATTTTTGCAACTTATATAAAAATCAACAAATAAGACTGGATTTGCTTTTGGATTCGCTTGAGCTAGACATTGATAGTCTATCATTAATAAAAATTAAGCTTGAAACACTTGGCTTGATTAAGTCATATTATATAAATAACGATGAGCATTTGTTTACACTGCTAAAGCCACTATCAGCAAACCAACTTGTTAACAATGCATTCTTGTCGAACCAACTAATTCAAAAAATTGGACAAGATCATTATCTGAAAATCATTAGTGCTAAAATTAACCCCAAATTTGATAAATCCAAAATGTTAGAATGTTCAACAAAAGCTTATGAAGTGTACAATTATGATGATTTTAATCAAATAATAGCAGATGAGAAAGCGAATAATATTCTTTCCAAAAACCTTAATTTTTTAAAGACAAATGCTACCCCTGATAAATTTATTTCATCATACACCAACTTGTCTTTAAGCCCAAGCCAAATTAAAATGATTGACAAATTAAGAAGGTTAAAATTTAATGATGCTTGTATTAATTCTTTTATCAACTATTCAATTAATGTTAATCATTCAATTGTGTGCGCTTATATTGAAAAAGTTGCTACAACTTATGCACATCGTAATCTATTCTGCGCTGAATCAATAGATTTGGAGCTTTCAGCTGCTCTCTTGGCTAAACAAAAACAACATAATGATCCAAAAAGTACTAAAAATCACAATAATATTGATAAAGATAATGAACTAGAATGAGAAAACTAATTAAGGAGTATCGATGAATTTAAAAAAAGACATTGCAAAGTTATTCGGCAAAGATTTTTTGGTTAATTTTGATTCAAAAAAAGAATCAAAAAAAATTCTTGCATATCCTAAAATAAAAGAAATTATTGAAAAATTCAATCTAAATAGTGAACAGATAACTAAAGGTATGTCACTTTTGCAACGCTATTATAATTATTTAGTTACAAACGAGGATAAAGAACCTGATTGAAAATTAACGGTGGACGCTTATAATAATCTACAAATCGATTTTTCTAGCAATCATTTTTTTCTAAAAAAGAAACAAGAAGATAATTTTTGACTAACTAATATAACAAAATTAGAGAATGAATGAAAATTATATTTTGATACCCCTAATAAGAAAAGTCCAACTCGTATTCACACTGAAGCCAAACAAGCACTTAACTACTTTGATAAAAATCTAATTGCTGAAATCAAAAAAGTTACTTCGCTAAAAACTAAAAAAGGATTTTTTTTAGTTGATAGTAATTTTGTTAATGCTCAGGCAATTGTCAAATATTTAGCATTTTTGCTCGGTACTACTAAAAATAAAACTGTGGCATTTTTAGATGTTAATCAGTTTTTTAACTATACTATGAACAATTATCGAAATAATAAGCATGATGAAAATGAGTTGATCAATAAATATTTAAATCAAGTTGACTATTTGTTTTTAAATAATTTTGGCATTGGAGCTAAACCAGAACTATTTATCACTAACTTAATTGCAACATTAAATCAAAGAGAAATTGATGAAAAACCAACATTTATCACTTCACTAATTGATGTAACTTTAAATAATGTTTCTATCATTAATAGTGGTAATAAAACAGATCGTAACTTACGAATTAATGGTGTCGAAAAGCTATTAAAAAACACAATAAGTCGGATAATGACAAAATTTATTGCTAAAAATAAATAAATTTACAGAAATAAAAGTAAATTAAGGTCTGTTATAGTATATAATTTTGTATATTTTCATTAATATAGTACAAAGCGTTCCCTCTACGCTTTTTCTTTATTTTTGACAAAAAAATATATTATATTATATAATATTATAAGAATTATGGCCATGTGCCACCATAGCCAAACGGCCAAGGCATAGGTCTGCAACACCTTGATTACCGGTTCGAATCCGGTTGGTGGCTCCATATATGCGCCCGTAGCTCAATTGGACAGAGTGTTTGGTTACGGCCCAAAAGGTTGCGGGTTCGACTCCTGCCGGGCGCGCCATATCAGGTAACTGACTAAAAGTGCATTTCGCATTTTTTTTTCTTAATTTTTGGCAATTATAGTTTTTAAATGCTAAAATAGTGCTAATGAGGATAATATGAATAACGATTTTAGAGATGAAAAAATAAATGCAAAATTAGCCTACTATTTCAAGTTGATTGTTGACACTTACATTGAAACAGGAGAACCTGTCGGATCGCAAAAGCTTGTTGAGGAACATAAACTAAATTGTTCATCTGCAACAATTAGAAATATTATGGCGGAACTTGAAAAACGTAATTTTTTAGAAAAACCACACACTTCAGGTGGTAGAGTTCCCTCTGCAAAAGGTCTTGAATATTATGCTAGAAATTTGGTATATAATCCTCTCGAATATTTTGATGAACGTTTAGAAGATTTGCTTGCTAAAAGGAGAATAAGTATTGATTCAACGTTGGATGAAGCAGCAAAAATTGTTGGACAAATGGCCGGATTTGCCGTTGTTGCCACATCTAATAATTTATACGAAACTCTGAAAAGCATTCAACTAACTGCTTTGAATAGCGCCTCTGCTGTTGTTGTTTTAGTAACAAGTGGTGGCAATGTTCAAAATAAGATTTTCAATTTTGATAAAGGGGTTGAACTTAATGATCTGAGAATAGCAGTTAGACTATTCAAAGAGCGTCTAATTGACACCCCTCTAATTGAATTAGCTTCTAAAATTCAATCATTATCGCCAATTTTTAGCAAACAAGTAAAAAATTACGAAGTAATTATGCAGAAATTTATTAAGTCTATTTTTAGATTTGAGGAGAAAATCGAAAATAAAGCTTTCAACAAAAGTGCTATAATTTTATCTGAAAAAATTTCACGAGAAGAGATTGCGAAATTATTTGATTTAATTGAAAATCATTCTGTATGGGAAGCAATAGAAAACAATCTAGATGATGAAAGTAATATTAAATTAGATGTATCACGCCCTAACTTAAATATTATTTCTAAAAAAATTGATTTTGTTAATAGTGAAAATATTAAAGAAATTAGCATAGTTGGTCCTAAAAATTTAGACTTTAAAGAATCATTTGAAGCAATAAAGATTTTAGAGAAAATTATTAAGGATAGGAATGGAGAAAAAAATGAGTAAAAAAATAAATGAATTTGACTATATTGAATTTGTGGTTATGGAAAAATCGCAAAAAGACTTTAAAGACGAAGAAATTCAGAAAGGTTTCTTCAAAACTAACACTTTTGACAAAGAAATAGAAGATGTATTTGAAACAACAGAATTAGATGATAACAATGAGATTAAGTGCGAATTAGAAAGAGGAAATGTAGTAATTAAAGTTCTAAAAAGAACTGAAACTCCAGAGTTATATAGAAATGTTCTTGAAAACTACAATAAATCACATAATGATGTAATAGAAGCCCAAATGAATGCAGTCAAATTACTACAAAAAGTAGAACAGCTAAATTCAGAAATTGTTGAAAATGAAAAAAACTTTAGAAAGCAATTAATTGATTTACAGCAAGCAGCTCAAAATCAACTTAATGAGCATAAACAAAAAAATGATGAACACATTGCAAATCAAACCAAGGAAATTAAAGATTACGCTTTGCAATCTTTTTTAGAAGATCTTTTAACACCATTAAATAACTTTGAAATCGCAATTAATAGTGCAAAAGATATTGATAATCCAATCGTTCAAAACTTTGTGCGTGGATTTGAAATGTTATACACTCAAATCGATACAATATTAAATGACCATGGTGTGGAAAAAATTATTCCTACTGTTGGAGAAAAATTTGATCCAAACATCCATCAAGCATTTGAACTAACTGATGAAGGTGATGAATCTGAAGCAATTGTTTTGGTTAAAAATATTGGATATAAGCTTCATAATCGAACAATTAAACCTGCATTAGTGGTTGTAAAAAAATAATAAGTATCATTTTTATAAAGCATTAGTTAAATAAGTTTAAAATATATAATGCTTTATTTTAATTAATTAGCTAATTTTATAATTTTAAGTTTAGAAAGGAAATTTATGAAAATTCCATTTATAGCAATTAAAAATCAAATAATTTTACCATTTGGTATTGAAAATGAAAAAATAAGAGTTGGAAAACCAGCATCAGTTAATGCTTTTTTTGAGTCGGTTGAAAAGCATAATAATAAGGTTTTAATTGCTTTTATTAAAAAGGATGTTGACATTAAAAATGAACCCAATATTAATCAATTAGAAGAATATGGGGTAATTGCTGACATCGTTGGTCAAGAGGAAAATAACGGGATTTATGATCTTCAACTTAAATCAGGTGATCGTCAAAAAATCATTAGCCTTGAAGCTAAAGAAAGTGCTGATGGTTCTGGTAGTCATATAATTTATGCTAACACCGAAGAGGATATTTTAGAAAATAAAAATCTGAAGAATTTCAATGAAAAATTTAGAAAAGTTTCAATGATTGTAAGAAAGTTAGCAGCCCCACATTTTGATCCAACTGAAGACGGTATGAAAACAAATGGAAATTTCAAAGCAATTTCTAACTTTTTAAATTCTTATAAAAATGATATTAATGTTGCCGACTATTCACTAATTACTTGAAAAATTATAAATCACTTACGTAGTAGTTTTTCTACTATTGAACTACTAAAATTTATTAACTATAGTAATTTAGACATTAGATTTGATGAAATTATTAAAAAACTAATTAACCGAATTAAATTTGATGAGCTTGAAGGTGAAATAAACAGTAATCTTCGTGGTGATATGGAAAATCAACAACGTGAATTCTTCCTGCGTGAAAAATTACGTCAAATTAATAAAATGTTAAATGAAGACGATGGCGGCAATAAATTAGTTGCCAACATTGAGGAAAATGATGCACTAAAAAAACAATATCCTCAATATGTTTTAGATGCCTTGAGAAGTGAACAAAACCGTATGTCATCAATGATGCCTTCAAGTCCAGAAGCTAATATCTCAAAAACATACATTGATTTACTACTGAATCTTCCATGAAGAAAAGTAAGCAAAGAGATTATTGATATTGATTTTGTTAGAAAAATCCTTGATAGAGATCATTATGGTCTAAAGAAACCAAAAGAAAGAATTTTGGAGTTTATTTCTGTGTTAACTCACACTAAAGGCAAGTCTTCAAAAGATGAATATATTGCCATCAAAAATGATCCTGAACACTTTATTGATACAAAATTATTTGTTACTCAAGCGGGACAAGCTAATAATAATCCAGTTAACAATATTCCAATACTAACCTTAATTGGTCCTCCCGGAACAGGTAAAACAACCTTGGCTAAATCTATTGCCGAAGCACTAAAGAGAAAATTCATAAAAGTTTCATTAGGTGGAGTTAAGGATGAAAGTGAAATAAGAGGTCATAGAAGAACTTACGTCGGAGCAATGCCTGGAAAAATTATTTCTGCAATTAAAAAAGCTCGTGTTTCTAACCCGGTTATCTTACTTGATGAAATTGACAAAATGTCATCAGATTTCCGTGGTGATCCAACTAGTGCAATGCTTGAAGTACTAGATCCTGAGCAAAATGCTAATTTTCAAGATCACTACCTTGATTTAGAATACGACCTATCAAAGGTGCTATTCATCGCCACAGCTAACTCATATGATACCATTCCTGCCCCATTAATTGACCGTGTTGAAATTTTGGAATTATCAACATATACAACGAAAGAAAAAATAGAAATTGCTAAATCATATTTGATGCCAAAAATTTACTCACAAAATGCCCTAACTGAAAAGCAAATGCAATTAAATGATGAAGTTTTAGAATTTATCGTGAGATTTTATACCCGTGAAAGTGGAGTTCGTGAACTAAAAAGAATTCTTGATAGTATTGCTAGAAAAATTGTTGTTCAGATTCTAGACAAAAAGATCAAAAAAGAATTTATTGTTACTAAACAAGCGGTGGTTGACTTTTTAGGACCAATTAAATTTGATGATGACGAAAATGAAAACAAGGCACAAATTGGTGTTGTAAATGGCCTTGCTTATACAAGTTTTGGTGGTTCTACTTTAGCAATCGAGGTAACAACTTTCCCTGGCAAAGATGGTCTAAAGTTGACAGGACAACTTAAAGATGTTATGAAAGAATCTGCCCAAATTGCGCTAGCTTATGTTCGATCAAATGCTAAAAAATTTGGAATTGACTTTGATTTTGAAAATAATTCAATTCATATCCACGTTCCAGCCGGAGCTATTCCGAAAGACGGACCTAGTGCCGGAGTAACATTTACCACCTCAATTATTAGTGCCTTAACTAAAAAACCAGTTCCGGCTATTATTGGAATGACTGGTGAGATTACTTTACGGGGAAAAGTTCTACCAATTGGTGGCTTAAAAGAAAAATCACTAGCAGCCACCCAATTTGGTATTAAGAAAATTTTTATTCCTAATGATAACTTTAAGAACTTAGTTGATGTTCCTGAAGAAGTAAAAAAAGAAGTTCAATTCATCCCGGTTAAATACTATGATGAAATATATAATGAAATTTTTAAATAGCAAATAAAAAAAATAAGATTCGCGTCTTATTTTTTTTTACTTGTTTTGATTATTTTAATTTAGCAATGTATTTTAGGGTTCTAATGTATTGGTTTACAAATGAACTTTCATTGTCATATCATGAGTAAACTTTGTACATTTTCTTACCATCTACTTCAATAACTGATGTTAATTGACTGTCGAAAATTGAACCAGCTTTTGAACCAATAACATCACTTGAAACGATTGGGGCATTAGTGTATTCTAGTGAGTCAGAAGCGTGTTTTTTCACAGCTTCGTTAATTTCATCAACAGTTACATCTTTTTTAAGTTCAACTGTTAAATCAACGATTGATCCAGTAATTGTTGGAACTCTTAGGGCAATTCCGTTCATTTTTCCGTTTAGACTTGGTATAACCTTGCCAATCGCCTTTGCTGCTCCAGTCGATGTTGGAATCATATTTGAAGCTGCTGCTCTAGCTCTTCTTAAATCATTGTGAGGAGCATCTTGAAGTCTTTGGTCAGCAGTATATGAGTGAATAGTAGTCATATATCCTTTTTCAATTCCAAATTCTTTTTCTAGGACATTTACAACTGGTGCTAATGAGTTGGTGGTACATGATGCCCCTGAAATGATTTTGTCATTTTTGTCAAGAGTTTTTTCATTAACTGAGTAAACAATTGTTTTCACATCATTACTTTTTGAAGGAGCACTAATAAATACTTTTTTAGCTCCTGCATCAAGGTGAAGTTGTGCTAATTCTGAAGTTACAAATCTTCCTGTTGCTTCGATAACAATATCTACTTTTAATTTTTTTCATGGTAGCATTGCTGGATCTTTTTCGCTGAAGATAGGAAATTCTTTATCGCCAATAACAATTGAATTCTCTGTGCTTGAAACATCTTCTTTCATTGTTCCGTGAGCTGTATCATATTTTAGTAAATGCGCTAAAGTTGAAGCATTGGTTAAATCATTAATAGCGACAACTTCTAGTTCAGGATCATTATAGATTTCTCTAAAAATTAAACGACCAATTCTCCCGAAGCCGTTGATTGCAATTTTTGCTTTCATATTATCCTCCGTATATTAATATGTTAATTACACAATTATAATTATATTTTTTTTGTCTAATTATAGTGCATAAATAAGCATAAAATAAGTTTTTTATTTTTATACTATTTTAGTTTTTCGATTATTTGTACTAATCATTAGGCTAAGTTAATGATTTTTAGCTAGATATAAGCAGATTTTTACATTTTTTTAGCTAATTTTAAAATATTATTTCAATTTTTAATGCTTTTATAATCTAAAGATTATTTTTTTTATTAGCTTATATTATAATAACTAGGTTAAAAAAATAATGTTAATATACAAGGAGTTACCATGAGTAAGAAAAATTTTAAGTGATGAGTTGCTTTGCCCGCAACTGTTGCAACCTTGCCTCTAATTGCAGCTTCATGCGTTAAAGCAAAGATAGATACTAATCCTTCTCCTAGTCCACAACCAGATCCTAGTAAACCGGGCCCAATGAATCCAAGTCCTGAAGTACCAAAAAATCCGATGGTTACACCCCCAAATAATAATATGCCTCAAACTCCACCATCAATGATGCCAAGAGATATGTATAACCCACAAGAAATAATAAATAAATATTCCAATAAATTTGCTGGACTTGATGAAATAAAAAAACAGATTGATGAATTGCACAATTTATTTGATTTTGGTGATAATTCACAAACCGATTTAAATACTGATAAATATAAATGACTAATTAGGGATTTTAATTTGATCAATACAATTCAAGATAATACTAAAATAGCAGAAAAATTAAAAGAACATTTAGAAGAAAATCCTGACGTAATTATTACTGAATTTTCTGTTAGAATTGAGGATTTAATATTAAATACTCTAGAAGATGATATTAAAAATAATTTTAAGAGAAGGTATATGAAACTTAATGAATCTTATATTAAATCTTATAAAACACTTTCCGAAAATTATTTGAAGATAGAAAAAAAATTATTAAATCTTAAAAATAAGGTTCCCAAACTTGTCTTTACTAAATTATCTGATAAGAATTCTTGGACAGAATTCATTAAGTTGTTAAATGAAAAAATTACTTTATTTAAAAAAAATCAAGAATTAGTAAATCTATTTAAGTCAAATACAACTTTTAGTTATGAAGGTAAATTAAATAATGAGGTTAATTATTGATTTGATGATAGCAAAGTAAAATATACTGGCAGTAGTGATTATAAAATTGAAAAAGGCGAAACAAGAATATTAAATGGGGAATCAGTTTTGGTAAGTTACCGTATAACGAATAATGAAACTAATTATAAATTTAATGTTTTTGTAAAATATTCTTACAATGATGAAGATTCATCTAAAGATGCAGAATATATAAATTATAAAACTTTCCAAGGAGGAATTTTAAAAAGTAAGCATGAAGAACAACTAATACATAAAATTAGGGAAGAAAAAGTTAAAAAATTCATGTCAGACGCTACTTTTAAATACTCAGGAATATTGAATGATGAAATTTCTGGAATATTTAAGAGAAATAAAATAATTCCAATTCCTCTTGATGGATATGATGTTACTATTCTAAACATAAAATTTGAAGAAAACAAATCTGTAGCAGTTAATTTTCAAGTTGAATTTGATGAGCCTGGCAATAACAGACATTCTTTTTATTTATATGTTAGATTTTTGCATTCTAACGAATCCAATAAGGAAATAGTTGGGACATATATAACTGAAAGTGAGTTTAATAGCAATAAGTATAAGAATCAAAAAGATTATCAATATGCAAAAAAATTGAAGATTAATAATTTTCAATCTAAAATAAGCATTAAATATAATTCAACTTTTACTAATATGCCTGGTTCCAAACCTGATTTTAGAAATGGTTTGAAATACGAAAAAAGAGATGAATATCAAGGATACACCATTATTCCACGTTCTTTTAAAACTAGCGATTCGAAAAAAATCTTTATTATTTTCTTTCAATTACACAATCCTGCATCTAATGAGTCTGATGTGAATATTTATATAAAATTTAAATATAGTGATGCAAAACAAGAACAACTGGGAATGTATACTGATGAAATTGAATTTAAAAATCTATTTTAACAATAAGTATTCGCAATAAAAAATCAAATTTAAAAAAAATAATTTTTTTGTGAAAATATTTTTTTTTACTATATAATGTATTACATAGCAATCATAACGAAGGGGTTCCACCTGATACCATTCCGAACTCAGCAGTTAAGCCCTTCAGTGCCGACGATACCGCACGGGAAAATAGGTCATTGCTTTTTTTATTATTTTTTTTATATAATTTAATTAACAAATAGAATAGGAATAAAATGTCAGTTTCATCATTTGCTTTTGAAGTCAAAAAAGAAATTATTAATCGTAAATTAACTAAAAGTCAGAAGCTTGGTCTATTAAGTGGAATTTTAGCTACAACAAAAATTCAAAAAAATTTATCTTATATTATTATCAATAATAAGGAAGTATTTAACTATTTAAAAACCTTACTATTAGAGCTAAAAATTAAGTATGAAAGTCCTCGTAAAAACGCTTTCTTGATCAACCTTAATTCCTTTCGTCACCATAATTTTAAAAAAGAGAGAGATTATTTTTCTGGCATTTTTTTAGCTAGCGGATCAATTAATAATTCAAATAGTGTCCAAAACCACTTGGAATTAAAATTTTATGAATTATCATATGCTGAAGATGCTTTAGATATTCTTAATAAGCATGATATGAATTTCAAACTCCACGTGCGAAAAGGCCGCTACCTAATCTATATTAAGAGATTAGAAGACATTTGTGACTTTCTTAAAGCCATTGATGCGATTGATGCTTACTATCGCTTCGAAGATTCAATAATTGAACGGGATTTTTTTAATAATGTTAATCGAATTACTAACTTCGACATTTATAATCAACAAAGAATAGCGAATGCTAATATCGTGTTTTTAGACAATTATGATTATATAAAAAACAACCATCTTGACGCAAACTTTACCCGTGATGAAATGATTTTTTTTGAACTAAAGAAAAATAATATTGATCTTAGTTTAAATGATTTAGTTTTTCACCTTAATAAGTATAAAATCATCAAGTCTCGTTCTGCTCTGAATCATTCGTTAATTAAGTTGAAAAAGGTGGTAAATAAATTTAAAAAACAGTAATTTTTAATAAATATAAAAAAATAAAGGATTAACTCCCTTATTTTTTTATATAAAATTACATTTCTTTTTTGCAAGATTTTTCCATATCACATGACTTTTTGCATTCATCTTTCATGCTACAGCTTTTTTCCATGTCACATGATTTTTCGCATTTTTTGTCCATGTTGTCGCATTTCTTGTCCATGTCGCATTTTTTGTCCATGTCGCATGATTTTTCCATGCTACAAGTTTTTTCACATTTCTTGTCCATATCACATGATTTGTCACATGATTTTTCCATATCACATGATTTCTTACAACATGAATTTTCATCCATGTTATTCATCATTTTTTCTTCTTTGTTCATATTTGTGTTCTCCTTTATAGATTATTCTTGCACATATATATTTTATATTATTTTTATATCATTTCGGCGCTTTGAGACATATTTTAAAGAAATTTTAATATTCATTTAAAGTTATTTTGTAAATTATTAGAAAATAAATTGTCAGTCAACAAGGGGTTACGAAATATTTTTTCTTTGTAATATATTTATTGTGACTATTTTTTTAAGTCATTAGTTTTAACATTTTGGGAATGTTTATTTCTAGATTATTGTTAGTTAGAATATCGTTTATAATTTCAAAATTAATGTCAAGGTTGATGTGATTAATATTGTCATATATCGCTTTTTTAGCCTCTTTATATTCATTAATGAATTTCATTAGACTGTCATTTTTTTCGATCATACCCTTTATTGTGTTTAAATTAGTCTTTATAGCAGTCAAAAGATTGATTAGTGGTGGTTTTTCACTCCTTAGAATTTCGAATTTAAAATCTGAATCATATAAATACTCTTTATAGTTTTTTGTTACACCATCGCTATCATTTTCTAACATTTTGCCAGCATTTTCATGTTCAGCGTTTTCAAGAAAAAAATTAAGGTCGGATATTCGATTAGAGAGGATGTTAATCATTCAGTTCAGTTGGTATAATAATTCAGAAAAATTTTGAGTTCTGCCATTGCTTTCTTTAAAATCAAAATTTTTCTTGAAATACTTATCTAAGGTTGCTTTAAGTTCAGGGATACTTTGCTCTTCAACAAGATCTTTAAAGGTACTGCTAAGCCCTCTGTATTGAGTGTAAAATAAATAAAATTTACTATTAAATTCACGAATGACAACTTTAAGTTTTAAGGCATCTTTGATAAAATCATTTTCAAGAACACTGCTACTATTTTTCTCATTTTCTTTTGAACTACTATTGGTTGTAGTTGCTGATATTGTAATTGTAATTACAGAAAGTAGTGAGATTGCAAGTGATGAGATGAAAAACTTTTTCATTATATTGCTCCTTTTTTTATCAAAGTAAACGAGTTAGCATTAGCACCACTATCATCTTTAAAACCGTTAATTTTAATTGAGAATTCATAGAATGGTTTTTCATTTAGATTGCTAAAATTCAAATCATCATTATTTATAAATTTATATGCTGCTAGATTAAGAGTTAATTTGCCACTTTCTTCACTTTTAACTGATTGTAGCTCAATTTTTTTAATTCCACTATGAATTTCATCATCATCATTTTCAAGGGCATATGATAGTAAAAAATTATTTAAATAGGCCATCAAAACCTGCATACTCTCATCATCTTTTTTAATCGTGGAAGCATCTACTTGATTGCGACCCTCTCACCGTTCATAAACTCTATCTAAAGCATTTTGAACTAATGAGGTAAATGGTTTATTTATGTCGCTATCAATAAAATCATCTAATTTAATACCTTTAATTTTTGAATTCTGATTTTCCCGGAAGATATGATAATCTTGGGGTTTAAGGTCGGCAACTGCTACATTTTTTAAGGCAATTCCTCTTAGATAATGGCCGTGATCATCAAAATTTTGACTAAGTAGCACATATCTCTTTTCAGTGCCATCTTTTTTTGTCACTTTTATAATTAATCTAATAATTTGATCAGTTTTAAAGTATTTAGTAAATTGAACATCTTCAATTTCATACTTAGCATCAACATTTTTATAGACATCTGGAATATCGAGTGATAAAATCTTGTCTTTAAATTTTGAAAATAAATAAACTAACCCACGAGAATTTCAATAATTTAAACTGCCATATCCCTTAATAAAGTTATTAATGTTATCAACAACTCTCATGAATTTAAGACTACTGATATTTAGAAGAGGATTTTCAACATAATCATTGAAGAGTTCATATTTTTCATGAAGACCTTGTTCACCAACTCCAAATTTAAGGTTTGTGGCATAATTTCTAAAACCATTAATGTAAAAAGTTTTGGTTTTAATTTCATTAGATATCAAGCTTTGATTGTCAAAAGTAGTGATGTTATTGATTTTAAAGGTAATGTAGTTGCTACGTTTATCAAGACTTTCTTTAATTTCACTTTTTGATCAGTCTATATCAATTGATTTGATGGCAAGATTAAACTTATTTAAGTATAAAATTAAGAAGTTAACAAATGTATCGCGGAATTGTTGGTTGTCAGCTTTGAGTCATGAGCTAGCCTGAATGTATTGATTTTTATAAAGTTTTTGTAGCAAAATTGGCTCACGCATACTATTAGAAATGTCGCGAACTCTTACTAATCCCGAGTTGTTTTGCAAGTCATTTACTAGGCGAAAAATTATTGTTTGAAAGTCAAAGAAAACGGGATCTTGAATTCGGTAAAAATCCTTATTAATATTTTTTAAATTAGCTAAGTAATAAAATCAGCCATTGCTGTAGCCATTATATTTTTTGATATCTTCAAAATTATATTCGTTAAATAGTGAAGCAATTTTATTTTGTGGGTTATCTGTACTTTGAATTTTGATATTATCATATTGAGAAATAACTTGCTCATTTGCTTTTTTGAGTTCAAAATTAAATCTGTATTTAATCTCTTCTCCGTCTCTAAAAATTAGACTTTGAGATTTCTGATCAATTATTGGATTACTTAGATAAGTTTTCTTTCCGTTTTTGTAATGAAAGATAAAAGGTTTAATATCATTAAGTGTGGCTATTTGCTGCAAAGTTAGTAATTTTAAATAGCGTTCAGTGACAATATTTTCATCAATCTGAACACCTTTTTTTTGGCACGCAGCAGCCACTAGGGGAAATGAAAGTGAAATAAGGGGTAGAAAAATGAGAAATTTTTTGCGATTTCTCATTCTAGTGATTTTGTCCCAAGTCTAAAAATACATCACCTTGTCCCTCATTTTGTCTACCATCTAAGCATTTAATTTTATAGTGATAGTAAATATTTCTTTGACTTTCATCATAATCAAAGTAGCAATGTACTTCGTGATTGCCAACGAAATACTCTAAATTAGGAATGTATACCTCCATATATTTTTGGAATTCTGGATTTTTAAGTGTGTCCGGAATAAAGCCATAACGATTTAATTGATCTTTAGCATCAGAAAATCATTTGGTTATGTTTTCTCATAATTTTTTTATGTAATTATCTTTTTCAATTTGACTGCCTAAAGCACTGTATTCTTTTTTGGCCAAATCGGTTAGTTTGAATGTTGAGTTTTCAATCACTTCATTTACTCTTTTTGTTAATTCTTCACCAATTAAACTACCTTCTCTATTAACATCTGAAGCGTGAAAATTATTTCCCCTAACATCGATTGTGTCTGTTGGGTGATTAGTTTTTTTATCAGCGCCTTTATTATTACAAGCAACCATAATAATTGGTAATGCAATAAATTGTGATGATAGTAAAGCCATAATAATCTTATTTTTCTTAGAAATCTTCTTAAACATAATTTATACCAGCCCTTTCTTTATATAAAATTTTACTATCATTTGAAGATTAAGCACTTTTTTTATCATAAAAGCCGCTAAAAAAGGCGATTTTTTCATTTATAGATAATAAAGTAATAAAATTTTTATACATAATGTATTATGTATCTCAAAAAATGAGAAAAGAAGATAATCGAAAGGACAACACAAATATGAAAAAACGATTCAAGATGTTAATTAGTTTGACAAGCATTTCAGCCATTGCGGCATTGCCACTAGTTGCAGCTTCATGTGTGAATAGCCAAAATAAAGAAACTAACGTATCAAATTTAGAAGTATACAAGCAATTTAATCAATTTATTAATGATACCCACGGAAGAAAAGCAGAAAACATTAATAACTTTAAAGAATCTAATTTAGTGTTAGAAAAAAATGGTGATAAAATTGCTAAATCTTTGGGAATTAAATTGACTAATGGGCAATCATTAACTACAGCAGCCTTAGATCCTTTATACGATCAAGACGTTACTATTGACCCATCTCATAACATTTATGGTAGCTATCATGCATATCGTGTTTTAAAGAAAATGATTGCGGCAATGGGATATGAAAACCATACTGGTGATAATATTACTTACCCCGACCAAAATATTATCAATAACCAAAAAAATCAAGCAGCACCTGATTCAAAAATCACAGACTTGGGAGTAACATCAATTACTACCTTCAAAGACGGTGGAAAACACCAAGCAATAGTAAATAAAGCAAATGAGGATATGAAAAAAACTGGCTTTATAACTCAAGGTTTTCTATATGAAACTGCAAACAACCGTACAAACAACATTGGAAATAACATTATTGTAACTATTAACCCAAGTGATAAAGTCTTGAAAAATAGCAAAAATGTCAATCGTGCTGTTAAAGATTTTTACATTTCATCACACTACGACTCTACTAATAACGTAGGTCCTAAGGGAATTTCATGAGGTGCAACAGATAACGCAACTGGTGTTTCTGTTAACTTATCATTACTAAAATACTTTTCAGATCCAAAAAATCGTGAAAATCTAGGAGTAAGATTACACATTTTATTTGTTGATGCTGAAGAGCTTGGAAAATTAGGTTCAGAAGCTTTTGTAGAACAATTTTTAAAATCTAAAAAACAAGGCAATAACGAAGCAAATGAACTTCTAAAAAATTCAATAGGAATGATTAACCTAGATACTGTTGCTGGCGGCGATAGAATGTATGTTCACTCGCCAAATACTGATCCAAATTTAGCAAGAGGTGGAAGAATTTATGGGAATGTTTCAAAAATCATTCGTGATCAAATCAACGCAATCTCAAGAATTAGAAGTGAGAAATTAAAAGATCCATCACAAGAACTTGAAATTCACCCACAATTCACACCAGGTGAATATAAACCTGGAGAAACTGGTGATTGATCAGATCATGCACCATTTTATATAAAAGCTAATATTCCAGTAGCATACATTGAATCAACAAATTTTGCTATTAAATCAAAAACAGAAGTTTATGATGGATATGCTCAAACAACTAACCCTAATGCTTGAGTATTGAAAGATGGCAAGAACATTGAATCTCTAGTTAAGAGAAAAATTAACAATGGTTTAATCGAAGTTTATGACTGACCTGAAGGAATAACTAAAAAAGATTTTGCTATATCAGGCGATATATGACATAGTGACTTAGATCGCCCTGATTGAGTTTTGAAAAATATTGGATCAAGATTCTATAAACAACAAGATACAGTTTATGAATCATTGAAAGAATATTTTGCTTCAATGTATAGTATTAATGACAAAGATGAAATACAATACATTATCTAAAAAATGTTAAGCTATAAAAAAAGTGCCAAAGATGTTGGCATTTTTTTTGTTTGTTTTTGTCGCTTTTTTATCACAAAAATAATAAAAAGATTTAAATAGAAGTCCTAATATTCCCTAATATATTATTATCTCAAAAAACATAAGATTACTTTTTATAGTATAATAAATGATTATGAGTATATTATCAATAAGTCAAAAAGTAAATGATGCGAATATTAATGCACCTCAATATATATTTATATATATGATTAGTAATTTATTAGAGTTTTTAGGAAAAATGCATAATTTTTTGTGACCTTCGCAGGCTCTTTCTGTTATGGATTATGAAAAAAATTAAGGTTTTAGAGACTTTTTCTGGAATAGGTGCACAAAATAAAGCTATAAAAATCTTGAACAAAAATAACAAAACAAAGTTTGAAATTGTTGCAACATGCGAATGAGATGCGAGGGCAATTATTACATATTCAGCCATGCACGACAATTTATATAACGTAACTAGTCAAATTCTTGAAAAATATAAGTTGACTAATGAAAAATCTATAAATGATTTTTTAAAGGGAAAAACCTTCTCTCTCAATTCAAAAAAACCATCACATGTCGAAAGAAAAGATTTAACCTTTAAAAAGTACCTAGTAGCCGCAACTTTGCTTCAAAATAACCAAGTTGATATAACGCAGTTAGATTCTAAAATTATTGATGCTAAGAAAATAGATTTGATAACCTATTCCTTTCCATGTCAAGGATTGTCGATTGCGAATATGGGGAGGGCAAAAGGAATTAATGATCCTAAAAGTACGTCAAGTCTTGTTTGACAAATCTATAGAGTTTTGAAAAATGCAAATCACAAACCTAAATTTTTATTAATGGAAAACGTTAAAAATATACTTTCTAAAAAATTTTTGCCAGAGTATAATGAGTGGAAAAAAATACTACGGGAGTTGGGATACAAGACATTTACAACTACTCTTAATGGTATTAATCATGGTTCTATTCAAAAAAGAGAAAGAGTTTTTGCATTATCAGTACTAGAAAATTTAAAAATTCCATTTTCAACCGATGAAGAATACAAAGAAAAATTAAATTCCATAGCAAATAAACTAAATCAAGTTAAAATTCGTAATAAGTTAGAATCAATATTTAAAAGTTCTCCGGTAGACGAAATTTTAGATTCGTTAATTAATGCTACACCTTCAAGAATAAGAATGGTCAAAACGGCTAAAAACTTAAATGATAACATAAAACAAGAGAGATGCGTAAATACATTAACGACTAAACAAGATCGAATTCCTAATATTGGGATTCTAGACGTTAATTATTCAATAGCTAATAAGCTAAAATATCGGTTTATAACCCCACGTGAAGCTTTCATGATTATGGGATTTAGTAGCGAAGATTTTGATAATATTAAGACCTTTCATAATTTGGGGATATTAACTAAAGAATCACTATATCGTCAAGCTGGCAATTCAATTGTTGTTGATGTCTTAAAAGATGTATTTGTGTTAATAAAAGAAATTTATGAAAATAACGTATAGGAGATAAAAATGAAAAAATCAAATGGATATTGATATATTGGGACCAATGTATGAAAATATATTGAAGAGTCAAAAAATTGACTATTACAAGAATTATCACAAAAAATCACTAAAACTGAAAAATATACAATAACATATGAAAAAGATATTAAGGATGGTTTTATATTATGTTATTTTGATGCTTGAGTAGAAAGAACTTTTTATACTAATAAATCGAAGGACATGAAAAGGAATTTATATTCTCCTTCTACAATTAATCAATTTTTATCTGTCATAGAGGCATTTGGAATTATAGAATCAATAACTGATAATAAATACTCCTTGACTAAGGAATTTGTCAGAATTTTGGATTTAAATCGAGAATATAGAACAAGAGCTTACTATGATTTTCTTGCACAAAATATTATTAATAAAATTCTTAAACCATTTTTGAATGATTTGCGAAATAATAATGATGAATTAATGACTTTTGATGACGAGGAGAACGATGATAAGGAGTTAAATAAAAATAATCAAATAGCTTTGTCAATATTTTTAGATTATCACGATACTAAAAGCAAAATTAAGAGATTAATAAAGCAATATAAAGAAGCGAAAACCGAAAAATATTGAAATATATTTGGAATTAATCGAATAAACATTAATCAAATTGCTGCCCCTTATAAAAACGAAATTGAACAATTAATGGATGACATAAAAATAAATATTTGCAAAATCAATGATATTTCACACAATGATTTTGTTTTGGATGTAATTACTAGTCCTTTGCCTTTTGAAAATATTACAATTGACCATTTAGAATTAAAGCCAATTGAAAAAAAATCTAAATTTTTATTTTCCGGATGTTATTCTGTTAATGAATTAATTGAAACGTTTAGAAAATACATGGTAATATTGCCGGTTTATCAGCGAGACTATGTATGAGACAAGGAGCAAATACAAAGTTTACTAGAAAATTTATACAATGACTTTAATAACAATAATTTTTCTTATTTAAATAATATTATTTTTTCAGTACTTAAAAACACATTAGAAGAAGATGATCCTTATGTTTTTGAAATGGTTGATGGTCAACAAAGAATTATGACTATAATTTTGTTGCTTCTAGCAATTACAAAGTATATCGCTATTAGTAGTAAAAAAATACCAAGCGAAATGCATGAATTATTCTACGATGAGCAAAGAAATATATTTAATATTTTTTACAATCTTGGTGATGTTGAATCCTATAAAGAACTTGAATCTATAATTAATGGTAAATTTAACATTGATTCGCATACTGTATCTCCTAGAATTGAACGTGCTCTTGAATGAATACTTGAATTTTTGGTTGAAATAGAAAATAAAGATAAGCGTAACAATGAAACAATATTAAATTTTTATAATCATATTTTTAATAATACTTTCTTGACTTTTACTAAAATTCACAATAAAAAAGGTGACCAAATATTTCAAGCTTTGAATCAAAATGTAAAGGCCCTTAACTCTTTAGATTTGTTGAGAAATTATTTTTATGGAAAAATTGCCGATAAGGTAGATGAAAATGATAAATTAATAAAAAAATTAAAAGTAGAGTTTTTGGATTATTTTATAAAAAAGAATAAGCAAGTTTTTAATCCCAAATTGTTGGAAACCTTTACAGTTACATATTATTGTCGTCTTATGGATTCTTATCCTCCTAAAAAAGAAAATCTTACTAAAGACATGCACATCTATAACTTATTAGTTAATATAGTGGAAAAACTAGCGGAGATAAACAATAATGATTTCGAAAAAGTTCTTAAAGAATTAATTCATGCAAAGGAAAAATTTAATTATATACTAGAGGCTAATAAACAAAAGAATTTCAATTATCCAATCTCTGAAAATGAAGCAATATCAGCACAAATACTAGCATGTACATTCAAGCAAACTAATAGCGTATTCATTCCATTAATTTGAGAGTTATTAGAAAAGTTCAATGTTTTTGAATTTCGTGAAAGGGATAACAACAACAAAAACGATAGCATTACAAAATTATCAAGTTATTTATATGAAATTGAAAGATTTCTAATTTTTTGAAAATTTATAGGTTTTAGTGGCGAATCTCTATCTCCAAAATTGAATTCTATTAGTAAAATGATTAGATCATCAAAAATTAAATCTCCAATTGAGCTTGGAAGAGAATTAAAAAAATCCGTGCCCGAACTTAATGCAACTAATATTATGGATTTAAATAGTTCTCTTCGAAAAACTCTTGAATCCAAATATGCCAAACCAAAGGATATTAGAAATGATAAAAATAATAAAATTAAGACTCTTTTATTGCTTAGAATTAATTTTTACTTAAACAATGAAAATAATATTATCATTAATGGCGGAACTCCTGAAATAAATAAAGACAACTTTTATAAGGATAAAACATTTGAGCATTGATATTCTAGAAACCAAAATAATAAAACAACAAATGAGGATATGTTAGCTGCCATAAATTTAATTGGAAATGGCCATTTACTTTCTAGAAGTGCTAATTCAAGAGCAAAAAATAAGCCTGTTCATAATAAAATTAACGAATCTAACATTCCAAAACAAAACCTACTATATCACGGCAAAAAAGATTTGTTGTTACCTTTTAAAACCCTGGCGCGAGATGAATTCTCAAATGAATTAGAATTAATTGATTTAATTCAAAAAAGAAGTAATCAAATGGTTAACATAATGATGGATATTTATAGATATAAGAAAGAATTTGAATATGAAAAAGAAGAAGAAAAATAAAATTCATAAATAAACGCATTTAAATTAAAATTTACTTAGTTTACAATTAGTAAATTCCCAAAATGAAAGTTCAAGTGCAAACGACACTTGTGCTTTTTTAATTATATAAAAATTAGTCGATAAAATGTTTTTTATAGGACAGTGTTTATTAAAGTTTTTTAAATAATTAACAGAATTGCAATGGTAAAAATATACGTTTGATAACGTAGTTATTTTTTTATTTTTTAATAATTATTTTATGACGCCAAAATTTTCTCTCATAAAGTGGTCATATGAGGTTTCATAATTTAAAATTTCTCTTGGCATATTATTTATATCTCTGATAACGTTTTTTAAATTTTCTTCAGTTATTTGGTTAAAATCAAAGCCTTTTTTTCACATTCTCCTAATTAAACCATTGAAATTCTCATTACTTCCACGTTGAAATGAGGCATATGGTTCCGCTTTATATATAATAGCTCCAATTCACTTTGCTAAAAGTCCAATTTTTTCAAATTCAATTCCATTATCGATAGTTATTGATTTTACTTCTAAATGGTTTTTTTCAACTAATTTTTTAACTTCAGAATTAACTTTCATTGGATCTTTTGATTTTATTAGTGCAGCAAAACCAACTTTAGTTTTTCTTTCGGTTAATGTTATGATATTGTTAAATCCACTCGCTCTTTTACCTATTATCAAGTCAAGTTCTCAATGCCCATATTCCTCACGCAAATCAATATGCTTACTTCTGGCTCATATAGGAAAAACATATTCGTTCGGAACAAGTCTTTGTATTACATTAGATGTTCTTTTTCCATCTTTTTTATAATATTGTCTAAGCCGATTATCTTTAGTTATTGTTCATTTATTTGTTCTTATTCAATTAAAAATCGTCCGAATTGAAGGGATATTTTTAAAATTGAAGTAATTTTTTATTTTATTATATGTAGCCTTAACACCATGATATCTCTTGTCATAGAATTTAATAAATTCTTTAGTAAAATCAATAATTTTTTGGTCTATTTCAAATTTAAACAAGTACT
This sequence comes from Mycoplasma phocoeninasale, assembly GCF_012934885.1. GTDB lineage: Bacteria > Bacillota_I > Bacilli_A > Mycoplasmatales > Metamycoplasmataceae > Metamycoplasma > Metamycoplasma phocoeninasale. The sequence continues at coordinate 447,964 of NZ_CP051480.1, forward strand.
TATGTTTGTGCCTTTTAAGTGCTTTAAAGCATGGTATATTAGCTGCGTAATTTCCTTCATATGATGTATTTCTTTTCAATTCTCGCCAAATTGTGGAAACATTTCTATTTAATTCTAAAGCTATCATTTTAATAGGCATACTTTTTTGCATGTATGTTTGTATTAATATTCTTTCATCATTAGTAATATGTTTGTATTTTCTTATGTTATAATGGATATGAGTCTCCCTTAGCGCAATATGTGTGAGGCTTTTCTTTTATTTTCTTTAATACTAATAAAGTTAATATAAAAAATTCAAGCCTCACAATTAAATTTTATCTTAATTGTTTGCACTTGAACTTTCAATTCAGCAATTTACTTAGTTTACAATTAGTAAATTTTTTTTATTTTTATTAATTTTTAAATTTCCAAAGCAAAATAAACTACTAATTTATATATAGTTTTTTTAATTGCTTTTTGTTTCATCATTTATAATTGATAAGATATAACATCACTGGAGGAAAATATGTCAAAAATATTAATAATAAATGCTGGATCAAGTTCAATTAAATGGAATTTATTTTCATCAAAATTACAAGTTGAGGCAAAGGGTGTAGCCCAAAGAATAAAGATGAAAGAGGGCATTTTGTCATTGGAATATCAGGGAAAAAAAGAGGATATTAGTGTTGAATTACCTTCTTTTCTAGAAACAGTAAAAATTCTCGTTTCTCTATGAAAAGAGAGACAAATCATTAGTGATTTTTCAGAAATTTCACAAGTTGCATTTCGTGTTGTTAATGGAGGAATTAATCTACAGTCAACTTGTGAGGTTAATGAATCTTCATTGTCTTATTTAAAGGATGCTATTGACTTAGCACCACTACATAACCCAGGTGCAATTAATGCTATTGAAGCCTTTAAAGAATATCTGCCAAATGCAAAGATGACAATGCATTTTGACACTTCTTTTCACAAAACTTTATCAAAATTAGCATATACATATCCAATTAATGCTAAACTTTCTAATGAGCTCAATATTCGAAAATACGGATTTCATGGTCTAAATCATCACTATATTTCACTAAAAACTGCTGAAATACTTAATAAAAAATCAGTGAACATGGTAAGTTTACACATTGGTAATGGTGCTAGTCTATGTGCAATTGAGAATGGAAAGTCAATTGATACATCAATGGGATTTACTCCACTGGCTGGAATTATGATGGGAAGCCGTTCGGGTGACATTGATCCTTCAATCATTCAATATGTTATGAAAGCGAAAAACATGAGTATTGATGAAGTAATGTCGATGCTAAATGAAAAGTCAGGTATGTTAGGTGTTAGCGGAATTTCGTCTGACCTTCGTGATGTTCAAAAAGTTAAAGATAGCAACCCGCAAGCACAGTTTGCATTAGATTTATATACCACTAGAATTGCTGATTATTTAATTAACTATCTAAATAAAATATCTGGCAACATTGATGCTATTGTCTTTACTGCCGGAGTAGGTGAAAATGATGCCTATATTCGTAAAGAGGTGGTCAGAAAAATTAAACTTCTAAACTTGGAAATTGATGATGATATTAATAAAAATCTAAAATTCCAAGACTACAAATTAATTTCAACTAAAAATAGTTCAATTCCTATTTTCGTGATTCGAGCAGAAGAAGAATTGTACATGGCGAAAGAGGCGATAAATTTTTTTAAGTAAATTTTTAAATTAATTCAAGGAGGTAAATTTTGTTTCGATTGTATAAATATTTAAACCCGCGGCATAAATGAATTTCGGCAACATCATTTCTGTTAACCTGCGTTCAGGTAATATCATTTTTATTGATTAGTTTATTTGTTGGACAAATTGTTGGATTAATTTCGCAAAATTCTTTTCCAGACGACAAAAATGTTACAATAGATATTTTACGAATTAGTTTCACTTATGTTAGTCGAAGAGAAGCGATTCAATATTTATCCATTTTCTTTGCTATCTTTTTAATTATTGGAACAATAGGAAGCATTTTTGCTGCAGTTCTAGCCTCTTATGTATCCACAGCAGGTGCACAAGAAATTCGAAATTATTTGTGAAAACATTTAAGTGAACTTTCGCAAAAAGATATTGAGACTTTTACTCATGCCAAAATTATTACTAGATTCACTATTGATATCAATAGAATTCAATATGGATTAATATCGTTTTTGAGGACAATGATTATTGGCCCTTTCTATCTAATTTTTGGGCTGGTATTTGCACTTTTAACTAACTTAAATCTATCGATTACCTTTGCTATTATGATTCCACTTTTAACAATTACTATGATAATATCAGGTTCAATCATTATTCCAATTTTCAAAAAAGAGCAGAAGATGTATGACAAAATAAATGCCGAATCACAAGAAAATGTTTTAGGCGCAAAAGTTATTAAATCATATAATCTTGAAGCACTTCAATCACAAAGATTTTATGATGCTAATAAAAATTGAGGTAAAGTTAGTTTGAAGGCATGACATGCTTACAACGCAACTTTTAACTTTATTTCACTATTTACCAATTTAGCAATTGCAATTGTAGTTTTTGTTTCAGGAATAAATGCCAAATCAATTACTGACCCAATTCTCTTTAGACAAACTGTTGCTAATGTCACTACATTCACAAACTATGTTATGTTTATAACAATCGGTGTTTTAATGATTTCATTTACAATTTTCACAATTGCCAGAGCAAAGGTATCAACCAAGAGAGTATTTGAAATCATTGAAAAAGAACCAAATATTCCTTTTATAACTTCGGATAAAAAAGTTACTAATGGTGAAATAGTTTTTGACCATGTCTCATTTCGCTACTTTGAGTCATCAGAGAAAAATGTTCTAGAAGATATTTCGTTTTCAATCAAACCAGGTCAAACACTTGGTATTATTGGACCAACTGGTTCAGGTAAAAGCACTATTGCTCGGCTAATAAACTACGACTTTAGAAAAATGTCGGGTGATATTAAAATTGATAACGTTAAAATTGAAGAGCTTGATAGTAAATCATTGCGTGAAAGTATTTCTTTAATTTATCAAAATCCAACACCTTTGAGTGGAACAATTAAAACAAATCTACTACTTGCTAAACCAGATGCTTCGGATGATGAAATTATTTTAGCCACTAAAAATGCCTGTGCTTATAATTTCATCTCCAAATTTAGCGACCAATTTGAACACATTGTTGAACAAAAAGGTGCTAATTTATCAGGTGGCCAAAAACAAAGGCTATCAATTGCCCAAGGTATTATTAGAAATCCAAAAATTTTAATTCTAGATGACTCAACATCGGCACTAGATGCCGAAACTGAAGGCACTGTTCTACAAAATATTAAAAATCAATTTGCCGAGAAAAAGATTTCAACAGTTATTATTAGTCAAAAAATTTCATCAATTATTTTAGCTGATAATATTTTGGTTTTAGAGCATGGTAAAATCATCGGATCTGGAAAACATGATGACCTTATGAAAGAAAATAAACTTTATCGTGAAATCGCCATTTCACAGATGGGGGAAAACAATGCGTAGTTTAGACCCATTTAAAGCCCCAAAAAATCTTAGCGAAATGAGCAAAGTTGAGAAAAAAACCTACTTTAAAAATAATCGTAAAATTAAACTTGATAGCTTTAAAAGATTAATTAAATATTTAAATTATCGTCGTGGAATTTTATTCGGAATTATTATCACCATGCTAATTTCCATTATTTGTTCGACATTAATAGTTTTTGCTTTAGGTTATATTACTGACAACTTTCTAACATATAACTTCATTCACAATGATTATAATGCTTCTCAATTCGCTGGAGCCATCGGAGTTTTAGTTGTATTGAGTATTTTGCAGCAAGTTTTTAATTACTGATCCAATGCTCTATCGGTTAAAGCTGGTCTTTATACTGCTATGATAATGCGAAATGATGCTTATAAGGCAATAATGAAAATGCCTATTTCATTTTTTGATGAAATTAATAACGGTGAACTGATGTCAATATTGTCAAATGATATTGAAAACATTTCCAACGGTTTGTGTGCCAATCTTAACGCTATTATTAAAACAATTTTTATTGTTATAAGCTCATTTGTGTTCATGTTGTACTATTCTGTTTATTTAACACTAATTGTTTTGATTTTATTCCCAGTCTTTTTATTTGTGGTGTTTATCTTAATGAAAAAAGCCGTTCCTCAATATCAAAAAACTCAGAAAAGAGTTGCTGAATTAAATGGCTTTATTGAAGAGAATTTAGCAGCCCATCACTTAATCAGATCATTTAATCAAATGGATAAAATCAACGCTGAATTCACCAAAAAATCTAAAAGACTATTCAATTCATCATTTCGTGCTAATGTCTATTCAAACATTGCTTACCCATATGCTAATGTTGTAACTAATCTCCTACAACTAATTGTTGTGGCAATTGGTTCATTATTTGCTATTAGTGGTATTAGCACTGGCTCTAATTCAGAATTTGGACCAGGAGCAATTGTTTCATTTGTCCTATACATCCGTATTATGTCAAATGAAATCGCTAGAACTTTTGAAAATGTTGCTTCAATTCAGATGTCATTAGTATCAGCAACACGAGCACTTAATTTAATTAATACTAAACCATTAGTAGACGAAAGTCGTCTAAGTTCAATTGATTTTATCAAAGGTGATGTTGAATTTAAAAATGTTAATTTTTCATATGATAAAACAAGTTCAAATCTACAATTGAAAAACGCGTCATTTAAAGCTAAACGTGGAGAAATATTTGCAATTGTTGGTCCCACCGGGGCTGGCAAGACAACAATCATTAATCTACTAAGTAAATTCTATTTACCAAATTCGGGTGAAATTCTAATTGATAGTTTTAAATCGACGGATATTAATGAACATAGTTGAAGAAACCAAATATCAATTGTTTTACAAGACACATTTTTGTTTAAGAACACAATTATGGAAAACCTTCGCTATGGTAATCTATCAGCGACTGATGAACAAATTAAAGAGGCGTCAAGAATTAGTAGTGCTGCTGATTTTATTGAACAATTAGAATTAGGTTATGATACCATTGTTGAAGAAGGCGGACGTAATTTTTCACAAGGCGAGCGTCAACTACTAGCCATTACTAGAGCAATACTAGCTAATAAAAACATTTTAATTTTAGATGAAGCCACATCTAATGTTGACACAAGAACTGAAAAAATCATTCAAGCTGCAATGCTAAAATTGATGAAAGGTAAAACTTCATTTGTTATTGCCCATCGTCTTTCAACCATTGTCAATGCCGACCAAATTCTAGTTGTCAATAATGGCGAAATTATTGAACGTGGGAATCATCATGAGCTACTGAACAAACATGGTTTTTACGAAAAGCTATACCACTCTTCATTTAGTGAAGATTAAAAATATCTCAATGTGATTTATTAAATAAATACCTCTAGTCTTGGGGGTGTTTTATTTTATTTTTTAAAACCTAAAACAAATATTTTAAAGATTTACTCAAGAATTTCACTATTATCTACCTTAATTTCTACTTTAAGGTCCGAAAATATCTAAAAAATTGTTATTTAAGTAACAAAGTCCATTTTTTATTGCTTACCCGTGCTTATGTATTTAGTTGAAATTATCGCTAATGTTTAGAAAAAAATACCATTTTAAAATATAATTTAAAAAAATATGGACAAAAAAAATATTAGAAACTTTGCAATTATCGCTCACATTGATCATGGTAAAAGTACACTTGCTGATCGAATTTTAGAATTCACTAATACCATTACTGCTCGCGAGGCACGCCCTCAAATTCTTGACAGTATGGATTTGGAACAAGAACGTGGAATTACCATCAAGTTAAATGCGATACAAATTAAATATAAGGATTATGTCTTTCATTTAATTGACACACCAGGACATGTTGACTTTACTTATGAAGTTAGCCGTAGTTTGGCAGCCTGTGAAGGTGCTTTACTTTTAGTTGATGCTACCCAAGGCATTCAAGCACAAACACTTGCAAATGTATATTTGGCAATTGAAAACAATTTAGAAATTGTTCCAATTATCAATAAAATCGATTTAATTAGTGCCGATCCTGACCGGGTAAAAAAAGAAATTGAAGATGTCATTGGAATTGATGCTTCTGATGCGATTTTAATATCGGCAAAAACTGGTATTAACATTGACCAAGTTATTGAAGCAATCATTAAAAGAATACCTGCCCCAAAAGATGCTGATGATAGTAAACCACTACAAGCTCTAATATTTGACAGTTACTTTGATAATTATCGTGGGGTAGTTATTTACATGAGAGTTTTTCAGGGTCAAGTTAAAGTTGGGGATGAGATTTTATTCATGCAAACCAAAAAGCGTTACTTGGTAACTGAACTTGGTGTTAAAAATCCTAATGAAGTAAAAAAAGATATTTTAACTGCTGGCGAAGTTGGTTGAGTTTCAGCTTCAATTCGTGATATTAAAGATGTTGCTGTTGGTGATACCGTTACTTTAGCCAAAAACCCAACAACTCTTCCCCTTCCAGGATATAAAAAGCTAAAACCAGTTGTTTATACCGGTTTTTATCCAGTTGATACTCGTGACTATAATGATCTAAAAGATGCACTAGAAAAAATTAGTTTATCTGACTCATCAATTGTTTGAGAACCAGAAACTTCTAAGGCTTTAGGTTTTGGATTTAGAATTGGTTTTCTAGGATTACTTCATATGGATGTTTTGCAGGAGCGTCTAGAAAGAGAATTTAATCTTGATATTATTGCAACTGCCCCTTCTGTTGAGTTTGTTATTACTTTAACTAATGGTGACATTCAATATATTACTAATCCTTCATTTTTTCCCGATAAAAGTACTATTAAAACGATTGAAGAGCCATATATTCGTGCTAACATTCTTCTAACTGAAGAGTATTTAGGGGCAATAATGGAATTATGCCAAAGTAAGCGTGGCAAATTTGTTGAAATTGAATACTTAGATGATCTCAGAAGAAAGCTTGTATATGAGCTTCCACTAAATGAAACAATATTTGATTTCTTTGATTTACTTAAGAGCTATTCAAAAGGTTATGCCTCATTTGATTATGATTATATTGGTTTAAAGGAATCTGATTTAGTCAAGGTTGACATTCTTCTAAATGGCGAAAAAATTGATGCGCTAGCAATGATAGTTCATCGTGATTTTGCTTATAATAAAAGTCGTGATTTAGCTGAAAGATTAAAAGAAGTTGTTCCCCGTCAAAATTTTGAAATTCCAATCCAAGCAGCAATTGGTGCTAAAATAATAGCAAGAGAAACCATTAAGGCTTATCGAAAAGACGTTACCGCACACTTATATGGTGGTGATGTCACAAGAAGACAAAAACTACTAAAAAAACAAAAAGCAGGTAAAAAGAGGATGAAACAAATTGGAACCGTTGAAGTTCCCCAAGAAGCATTCTTAGCAATATTAAAAACAAATGTTTCAAAAAAGGATTAGAGGATTTTGAATATGAATATAGAGCCTATGTTTACTGGCGATCCGAATAGCAAACAAGATCTCAGCACCACCACTAATAATCAAAGAAGTGACGTAATAAACAATTCCATCAATGAAACGATATTAGCCAGAGAAAAAAGAACACTAGATCCCCAAGGAGTAATTCCAAATGGAATTTACCGTGTATTTCGCCATGAAAAAAATATCAAAAGAATAACTATTATTATTGATTTTATTTTAGCATTGGCATCAATAATTATCGTTTTATTATTTGTTTTTCAGCCTCAACTATTTAACGTTAAAAAAGTAGATGAATTTAAAATTCCTTGAGGTTGATATATTGTTCCCGTGCTACTCTTTTTAATAACTTTTGTTAATTTTATCAGCGAATCCATTGAATTACTTGGTATTTTAAGAAGTATTGTCGCTTACCGAGAAAGTATTAACTCCGGGTCATCTAGCACACCTCCTTTTATCTCAATTCTTTATAGAAAATTGGCTCTCAAACAAGTTCGTCGTACTTGGTTTGTAATTGCGATTATCTTCTATGTTGGTCTTTTCACACTAGCACTATGAGGACTTAAGGACAAAACGCTAGGGTTACTTGATTTCAAGAAATGAATTTCGAATGCTTTCCCACAAGAAAATGGCGCAAACATTGTGGTTTACTCGCTTTGTGGTATAATGATTGCTATATTAGTAATATTCATAATAAATACAATTTTTCGAAAGAAAAGAATGGTTGATATTGAATCATTTTTTGGTATTTCAGGTATAAATTATAATGAAATTGCCGATCGAAAAAGTTCAGCACACAAATTTTATGCTAAACTATTTTTCTTAAGCATTTTAATATTATTGATACTACCAATTGTGGTTTATATTATTCTAAAGAAAACCGTTTTGAAAGGAAAATAAATGCCAGGTTGAGCAATTGCACTATTAGTAATTCTTCCTATTGTTGGTATCGTAATCGGCGGGATTATTGGAGTTATTTTCACTAAAAAGAAATTTGAAAAACAAATTCGTGAAAATCCTCCAATTACCGAAAAAATGATTCGCGTAATGTTTCAACAAATGGGACGAAAAGCATCAGAGGCACAAATTAAGCAAGTGATGCGTTCAATGAAAAATGCCAAATAAAAATCCTTATTGTGGATTTTTTTATTTATAAAAAATGGCGATCGCGACGGGAGTTGAACCTGCGACCCCAAGCTTAGGAGGCTTGTGCTCTATCCACTGAGCTACGCGACCATTTGTTTTTAATTATATAATTTTAATTCTAAAATTAATTATTAACTTTGTTATTTTACGTTTATAATATTATAAATCATGTTCGCACATGTTTAACATATAGTGTTTGTTCAAACACAAATTTAAAAGTTGAGGAAAAAATGGAAAGAAAATTTACTGAACAAGAACAAGTTAGAAGAAACAAAATTGCTGCCTTGGAATCAAACAATATTAAAGCATTTAGCGCAACAATTGTACCAACAGCATCTTCACAAGATATTATTCAAAAATATGAAAAATTAACAAAAGATGAAATTGAAAGCAAAAAAGTCAATGTGATCTTCAATGGAAGAATTACCGCTCAAAGAGGACCGTTTTTAGTTCTGCAAGATCACTTTAGCACAATGCAAATTTACATTGACAAAAAAAGTTTAGACACTCAATCAACTGAAACCTTGAAGTTACTTGATTTAGGAGATATTATTTCAGTTGAAGGTTATGTTTCTAAAACTAACACTGATGCTTTAGTAATTAAAGCAAAAAGTGTAACTTTGCTAACAAAATCTTTAAAACCGCTGCCAGATAAATATCATGGATTAGTTGATCCCGAAGAGCGTAGACGTCACCGTTATGTTGATACCATTGTGAATGAAGAATCGCGAAAAACTTTTGTTATGAGAACTAAAATCATCAAAGGTATTCGTGAATACTTCGATAATTTAGATTATATGGAAGTAGATACACCAGTTCTACACCCGATCCTAGGTGGAGCTGCTGCTAAACCATTTATTACCTACTACAATGCTTTAAATCAAAATTTCTATCTAAGAATCGCGACTGAATTACCGCTAAAAAAATGTTTAGTTGGTGGCTTTGAAAGAGTTTATGAAATTGGAAGAATTTTTAGAAATGAAGGAGTAGACGCAACCCATAATCCAGAATTTACCTCAATTGAATTTTATGAAGCATATTCAAATATGTGGGGAATGATGGAAAGAACTGAGGGAGTGTTTAAACACTTAGTAGAAAAACTAAATATTTCAAAAGTTAAGTTTAACGGTATGGATATTGAATTTAAATTCCCATTTGCTAAAATCAATATGGTCGATGCTGTTTCAGAAAAAATTGGCATTGATGTCCGTAAATTATCAGATAAAGATGCGAAAGATTTAGCAAAAAAACATGGTGTAAAATGTGAAAAATATTTCAAACTAGGCCATGTTATTAATGAACTCTTTGAAAAGTATATTGAAGAAACTCTTATTCAACCAACATTTGTTTATGGACACCCAATTGAAATTTCGCCGCTAGCCTTTAAAGATGAAAAAGATCCTCGTTTTACTCAAAGAGCAGAACTATTTATCGGAACTAAAGAATTTGCTAATATGTTCACAGAATTAAATGATCCAATTGATCAGTTGGAACGTTTTGAAAGTCAATTAACTGAACGTGAATCAGGAAATGAGGAGGCAAATGAAATTGATTGAGATTTTATTAATGCCCTTGAATATGGTATGCCCCCTGCTGGTGGATGTGGTATTGGAATTGACCGTCTAATTATGCTGCTAACCCAAAATGATTCAATTCGTGACATTCTTCTATTCCCTCAACTAAAAGATTTGAAAGAAGCAAAATAATTAGATTGAAAGCTCAAGTGATTGAGCTTTTATTATTATTTTAAAATTGCTAAATCATTTTTACGTTTATATGTAATGTAATTTATATAAAAATATTGAAAAGATAGACAAATCCAAGTTAGTTTTTACCTAAGTTTAATAAAAAGTAAAAAGTGTAGATAAGTTAATCACCGCGGTTAGTTTTTATTTTGAAGTATAAATAAAAATCAAGCGATAGATATGCTTGAAATTTATCATAACTTTTTAGTAGGCTTCACTTTAGTTATAAGCTAAAGCGTTTGATTTGCACTTCATCAATAACTTCATTTTCTAGTTGTTCTAGCATATCAAGTTCTTTTTCTAGTAGTGCTGCCTCTTCGCGGTTTGGTTTGGTTATTGGATTTTTAGGAGCAAATAATTCACAGGTTTCACAAGCTTTCTCAATTGAGGTGCTAAGTGTTCCAATTTTTTCAGCGATTTTTATTGTTTCATTTTTATCGAATGAAAGTAATGGTCTAAAAATTGGCAGATCGCAAACTTCGGAAATTGTATAAATTGATTCTAACGTTTGTGAAGCAACCTGAGCAAGATTTTCACCATTAGAAATTGCTTTAATGTGAAATTTATTAGCAATTTTGTTAGCAATTCGATAAAAGCTACGCCGCATTAAAGTAATTTTATATTTTTGATTACTAGTTAAACCAATGTAGTTCATAACCTTGGTGTAGTTAATTTGAAATAGGGTAGCATCTTTTTGAAAACGACAAGATAATTTAATAATTTCATCAATTTTATCCTCAGTTTTTTTGTCGGTGTGTGGAGGGGTTATAAAATTCAAAAATACTGCTTTTAGTCCACGCTTTTGAAGTAAAAAAGTTGCAACTGGTGAATCAATACCGCCACTTATTAAGTGCAGCACTTTACCAGACGAAAGCACTGGCATTCCCCCAAGCCCGGCAATAGTCTCAGTAAAGACATAGGTTTTATCATCGCGAATTTCAATATTAATCTTTAAATCTGGATTTTTCAAATCAACAGATTTTTCCTTAGTGTTCTTTATTACATAACCACCAAAATGCATATTAAGTTCAGCTGAGTTAAGAGGAAAATTTTTATTGTGACGACGAGCAGCAATGGCAAATGAGGAAAAATTTTCTTTTTCAATAATTTTTTTAACAATGCCTTCAATCTCTTTAAGTTCACTTTTACATTGGTATGTTGGTGAATAAGATGAAATTCCGAAGATATTTTTAAGGGCTTCAAGGTTTTCGTCACTATATTCAACAAAAGCACGATCAAATTCCATTTTTATTTGCTCTTTGCCAATGTATCACAACAGGTTTTGTTTTAGTTGATTAATAAAATCTCCACGATTATTTTTTTTCAGTGTTAATTCACCATAACGAATTAATATTTTTGAATACATTTTTTTCTCTCCTAATATTAGTTGTATTGATCATCGATAAAGGCACGGATTGTATCAATTCCCTTTAGATAATCTCCAGCATTGTACAGTTTTTCAATATCACTGTACAATGCGGCATATTCATTATTTGTTGAAGCTTTTTCCCCTAATTTTCTTAATATCTTAGTAACAGTAATGTATGCTTCTAAATTACTATTAAAATTATTGACAAAAACAATAATCATTAGTCTTAATCTTTCAACATCAGAATAATTATAATCATTGCTTTTTGATTTTTCGAATTCTTTACTAATTAATGAACTAAGGTTTTGTATATCATCGCTAATTTTGAACTGGGCTGCCATAATTCTTAGGTTAATTTTTTTAAATATATGTTTGATTTTTTTGACAAATTCAATTGCCTTATAATGTTTTCTAGCCTCTAAAAGCTGGATTTTATCTTGCATTTGCAGTAGTAAAATGATCTCACTTAATAAATTTTGATATTCCAAATTTTTTTCTTTATTATATAGTGTGTCTTTTAATTGTTCTAATTTTTGGAATTTATTTTTAACTTGTTCCATCTTTTTAAGATATTCCATGTTATCAATTTTATTTCTAGTAATGATGGCCAAATGTTGTTTTTTAGTGATGTTAAAGAAATTAATAATTTCTGGGAAAATGCTATCAAGTTTTTTGCTAGCAACCTTTTCAAAAATTACCTCATTATATTTTTCATTGACAATTTTGCAGAGTTCAAGCAATTTTGGCTTAATGACATTCTTTCAACTAAATACCTTTTCATTTTTCATTGTCATAATGATTTGTAATGCTTGTTCTTTATAATTATCAAATTCAACAATTTGTCATTCTTGAAAGTTTGGATTGTGTTCACGCAAAGTATTTTTGGCAATCTCAATTTTATCATTTATATCATTTTCAATAATGTCAATGTAATTAAATGCGGTAGTAATTAAAGTGAAGTATTGGTCAATAAGTAGTTTAATTTCCTGCTTTTTAGAATTAATATAGGCGACCTTCTTATTGAAGTTATCTTTGTTAAATCAACTAAGTAATTTTTCTATTCTTCGGGTTAATTTGTTATCCAATGAAGCAAAATATTCATTGAAAATCCACAACTTAGAATGCCGTTCTTTGTAGCTTTGAATCTCTTTATATGAGCTTAAACATTTATTAGCAAAAAGCATAAATTTTGCAATTCGGTCACTACTACTTGAGGTAATTTTTTCAATTTTTTGATATATGTCATCAACTTGTTTATATAGTAGTGATATTTCATTTTGCTTACTTCTGAAATCACTTAGGCATTTTAGCTCACAAAATTTATGATTTTCAAGGTGAAAGATAATTTGGTTATTCATATTTACAATCATGATCTTAACTTCAACAGCTTTGACTTCATAGCTAGAAATTAATTTTGAAATATCATTTTCCAATTTCTTTAGATTTGTGTTTTTAGAGTAAAATTCATAGAATTGATGATTAACTTTAGTAATTTTGGACAATTTTTCTTGAATATTATTTTTGTATTTGTTAAACCTTTCGATTAAATTATGCGGATAAATTCTGCTAAGATAGTAAATGATAAAAAATGTATATAATGCAAGAAAGATTATTAATAATATTGATAATAAAATTGTAAGTTTACCCATATGTTTAATATTACCTTATTATCTTTTGAATAATCACAAAAAAACTTGTAAAATTTATTTATAATTATAATTTATGAAAAAAAGCAAAAAAGTCAGTTTAGCATGTCAAGAATGTTTAGCTAAAAATTATTATGTTAACAAAAGTAATGAAGCACGTTTGGAAATCAAAAAATTCTGTAAGCGTTGCAATTCTCAAACACTACATAAAGAGGAAAAATAATGAATGAAGATCTTAAAGAAGAAAAATTGCGAAAAAAACAACTAAGAAAACAAAAACGTGAATTTATGCGCATGCAACAAAAAGCAAGCGGAATAAAACATTCAACAGTTAAAAACTGAATTAAAGAAATTAAGCGAATTATATGACCAAAAAGTTCGAAATCATGACGTTGATTTGGGATTACAATTGTTTTTTTAGTAATTATGGCTATCTTTTGTTTTTTAATAACTTTGGGATTTACCGGATTATGAAATGCTTTAGGAATAAAAGTTTAGAAATGAGTGAAGAAAATGGAAAATAAAGATTTTAAGTGATATATGATTTCAACTGTGTCAGGCAAAGAAGATAATGTTGCCGACGCTTTAAGAAATAAAATCGAAGCCCAAGGCATGAATGATTTTTTTCATGATATTAAGATTTTTAAAATGCCTCACCTATCAAATAAGGAATTAGAGAAAAAATCCCGTGGTGAGGAATACACCGTTCGTTATATTAATATATATAAAGGATATATCTTTTTAAATATGGTGATGACTGATGAATCATGATATTTAGTGCGTAATACCCAATATGTAACTGGTTTAATCGGATCTAGCGGTAAGGGAGCAAAACCAACACCAATTAGTGAACGTAATTTTAATAAAATGATTGATGTCGAAATTAATTTAAATGATAAGTTTGCCCGTGGTGATATCGAAACCGCTTTTAAAGAGGGAACATTTGTAAAAATTAAAAACGGAATCTTTAAAGGTGAAATTGGCGACATTGTAAAAAATAATGATCGCACCCAAAAAGCTTTTGTTAATATCGAACAATTTGGGAGAAAAGTGCCAACTGAATTTTCATATGAAGATTTAGAAGTTTGTGGTTAGAGAAAAATGTTATGCCTTTTGAGGCTATTTTTTTTGCAAAATTTTTTTGCAAAATTTTTAAAGCAAAAAAAATAAAATATGTATAATTGTAATTGTGCAATTTAAATTTGTACTTAGATAGTTCTTTGAAAACTGAATACGAATACCATAACGTCAATTTAAAAAAAATAATTTTAAATAACAAAAAACAAAAAACAACCAAAATCAAATATTAAGAGTTTGATCCTGGCTCAGGATGAACGCTGGCTGTGTGCCTAATACATGCATGTCGAGCGAGGTTCTTTTAGGACCTAGCGGCGAATGGGTGAGTAACACGTACTTAATCTGCCCTTTAGATTGGAATACCCAATGGAAACATTGGCTAATGCCGGATACGCATAGAATCGCATGATTCTGTTGTGAAAGGAGCTCCAAAGCTCCACTAAAGGATGAGGGTGCGGAACATTAGTTAGTTGGTGAGGTAATGGCCCACCAAGACTATGATGTTTAGCCGGGTCGAGAGACTGAACGGCCACATTGGGACTGAGATACGGCCCAAACTCCTACGGGAGGCAGCAGTAGGGAATATTCCACAATGAGCGAAAGCTTGATGGAGCGACACAGCGTGCACGATGAAGGTCTTCGGATTGTAAAGTGCTGTTATAAGGGAAGAACACTCAGTAGAGGAAATGCTATTGAGCTGACGGTACCTTGTCAGAAAGCGATGGCTAACTATGTGCCAGCAGCCGCGGTAATACATAGGTCGCAAGCGTTATCCGGAATTATTGGGCGTAAAGCGTTCGTAGGCTGTTTGTTAAGTCTAGAGTCAAATCCCAGGGCTCAACCCTGGCTCGCTTTGGATACTGGCAAACTAGAGTTAGATAGAGGTAAGCGGAATTCCATGTGAAGCGGTGAAATGCGTAGATATATGGAAGAACACCAAAGGCGAAGGCAGCTTACTGGGTCTATACTGACGCTGAGGGACGAAAGCGTGGGGAGCAAACAGGATTAGATACCCTGGTAGTCCACGCTGTAAACGATGATCATTAGTCGGTGGAGAATCGCTGACGCAGCTAACGCATTAAATGATCCGCCTGAGTAGTATGCTCGCAAGAGTGAAACTTAAAGGAATTGACGGGGACCCGCACAAGCGGTGGAGCATGTGGTTTAATTTGAAGATACACGGAAAACCTTACCCACTTTTGACATCCTTCGCAAAGCTATAGAGATATAGCGGAGGCTAACGGAGTGACAGATGGTGCATGGTTGTCGTCAGCTCGTGTCGTGAGATGTTTGGTCAAGTCCTGCAACGAGCGCAACCCCTATCTTTAGTTACTAACAAGTAATGTTGAGGACTCTAGAGATACTGCCTGGGTAACTGGGAGGAAGGTGGGGATGACGTCAAATCATCATGCCTCTTACAAGTGGGGCCACACACGTGCTACAATGGTCGGTACAAAGAGAAGCAATATGGCGACATGGAGCAAATCTCAAAAAGCCGATCTCAGTTCGGATTGGAGTCTGCAATTCGACTCCATGAAGTCGGAATCGCTAGTAATCGCAGATCAGCTATGCTGCGGTGAATACGTTCTCGGGTCTTGTACACACCGCCCGTCACACCATGGGAGCTGGTAATACCCAAAGTCGGTTTGCTAACCTCGGAGGCAACTGCCTAAGGTAGGACTGGTGACTGGGGTGAAGTCGTAACAAGGTATCCCTACGAGAACGTGGGGATGGATCACCTCCTTTCTACGGAGTACACCTAGTTATGGAAAACATATTCGTATTCAGTTTTGAGAGATCTATCTCTCTTTTGTTCTTTGAAAACTGAATATCGACATTGAAAAATTATATTAATTAATATTTCAAAGTTTAGATCAACCTATAGAATATATATATCAAAATTAAAGACAACAATAGGTCATACAACAAAATAACAAAACAACTATTAAACAAGATAAGAGTTTTTGGTGGATGCCTTGGGTCTGGAAGTCTAAGAAGGACGTGATTACCTGCGATAAGCCTCGGTTAGCTGGAAATAAGCTGTTATCCGGGGATTTCCGAATGGGGAAACCCAATTGAGCTAATCCTCAATTATCATTTCGATGAATCCATAGTCGAATGAAGAGACACGCTGTGAATTGAAACATCTCAGTAGCAGCAGGAAAAGAAAATAAAGAATGATTCCCTTAGTAGTGGCGAGCGAACGGGGAAAAGCCCAAACCAACATTTGATGTTGGGGTTGTAGGACTACTTACACGAAGTTAGACAAAACTTAAACATAGCAGAATAAGCTGGAATGCTTAAACATAGAGGGTGAAATTCCCGTAAGCGAAATGAATAAGTCTTCAAGTAGTATCCTGAGTAGGGCGGGGCACGTGAAACCCTGTCTGAACCCGCCGGGACCACCCGGTAAGGCTAAATACTAACCAGACACCGATAGCGAACTAGTACCGTGAGGGAAAGGTGAAAAGAACCCCGGGAGGGAGTGAAATAGATCCTGAAACCAATTACTTACAGTTAGTCAGAGCCCGTTAATGGGTGATGGCGTACATCTTGCAGAATGGACCGGCGAGTTATGTCAACATGCAAGGTTAAGTGGAATAAAGCGAAGCCGTAGAGAAATCGAGTCTTAACAGGGCGCTTTAGTATGTTGATATAGACCCGAAACCAGGTGATCTACCCATGAGCAGGTTGAAACTTAGGTAACACTAAGTGGAGGACCGAACCGTAGTACGCTAAAAAGTGCCCGGATGACTTGTGGGTAGGGGTGAAATTCCAATCGAACCTGGAGATAGCTGGTTCTCTCCGAAATAGCTTTAGGGCTAGCGTGTAGTGTTAAGTGGTGGGGGTAGAGCACTGAATATGGAATGGCGGCGCCTAGCCGTACTGACTATAATCAAACTCCGAATACTATCATGAACTACTATGCAGTCGGTACATCGGTGATAACGTCGATGCACGCGAGGGGAACAACCCAGATCGTCAGCTAAGGTCCCAAAATTGTGTTAAGTGAGAAAGGTTGTGGAGTTTCTTAAACAGCTAGGATGTTGGCTCAGAAGCAGCCATCGTTTAAAGAGTGCGTAATAGCTCACTAGTCGAGAGACTCTGTGCCGATAATTTAACGGGACTAAAACACAATACCGAAGCTACGGGCAGAAATGCGTTAGGAGAGCGTTGTAAGGGCATTGAAGCCAGACTGTGAAGACTGGTGGAGCGCTTACAAGTGAGAATGCCGGTATGAGTAACGATTCAGAGTGAGAATCTCTGACGCCTATTGGGGAAGGTTTCCTGGGCAAGGTTCGTCCACCCAGGGTTAGTCGGGTCCTAAGACGAGGCCGAAAGGCGTAGCCGATGGACAACAGGTTAATATTCCTGTACTTTCTAGAATGTGATGTAGTGACGGGGGAGGATAGTATTACCACTTATTGGATTGTGGGGTAAATAATGACTGGGTCGTGTAGGCAAATCCGCACGGCATAACTGGGAGTTATGATGCATAGTGAAATGGCAACAAAGTAGCGAATTATATGATTCCATACCTCTTAAAAAAGCTGCTAACTTAAGTTCTGTGAAACCCGTACCGAGAACGGACACACGTCCCCAAGATGAGTATTCTAAGGCGAGCGAGAAAACTAATGTCAAGGAACTCTGCAAAATCATCCCGTAAGTTCGCAAGAAGGGATGCCCACCATAAAAAGTGGGCCGCAGTGAATAGTAAGGGGGAACTGTTTATCAAAAACACAGCTCTATGCTAAGTCGTAAGACGATGTATATGGGGTGACTCCTGCCCAGTGCCCGAAGGTTAAGCAAAGGTGTTAGCTAAAGCGAAGCATTGATGTGAAGCCCGGGTGAACGGCGGCCGTAACTATAACGGTCCTAAGGTAGCGAAATTCCTTGTCGGCTAAATACTGACCTGCACGAAAGGAGTAATTATCTCTTAACTGTCTCGACATTAGACTCGGTGAAATTATGGTTCCGGCGAAGACGCCGGAGACCCGCATCTAGACGAAAAGACCCCGTGGAGCTTTACTATAACTTCATATTGGAGTTTGATTTAACATGTGTAGGATAGGTGGGAGACTATGATGCTTAGACGCTAGTCTAAGTGGAGTCACCGTTGAAATACCACCCTTGTTACGTTGAACTTCTAACTTGTTACCATGATCTGGTAAGAGGACAGTGTGTGGTGGGTAGTTTGACTGGGGCGGTCGCCTCCTAAAGGGTAACGGAGGCGTTCAAAGTTACACTCAATACGGTCAGAAACCGTATCTTAGAGCATAAAGGTAGAAGTGTGATTGACTGTGAGACCTACAAGTCGAGCAGGTGCGAAAGCAGGACTTAGTGATCCGGCGGTTCTTTGTGGAAAGGCCGTCGCTCAACGGATAAAAGCTACCCCGGGGATAACAGGCTTATCTTTCCCAAGAGATCACATCGACGGGAAGGTTTGGCACCTCGATGTCGGCTCATCGCATCCTGGAGCTGGAGTCGGTTCCAAGGGTTGGGCTGTTCGCCCATTAAAGCGGTACGCGAGCTGGGTTCAAAACGTCGTGAGACAGTTTGGTTCCTATCTGATGTGGGCGTTGGAATATTGATGAGAGCTACTCTTAGTACGAGAGGACCGGAGTGGACGCACCGATGGTGTGCCAGTTGTTTTGCCAAAAGCATAGCTGGGTAGCCAAGTGCGGCAGGGATAACCGCTGAAAGCATCTAAGCGGGAAGCCCCTCAAAGATGAGTATTCCCTTTTAAATTCCTTATAGACTATGAGGTTGATAGGCTGGAGGTGTAAGTGCAGCAATGCATTCAGCTGACCAGTACTAATAAATTGAACGGTTTAATAGTGAATTCTATAGCAGATTAATCTAAATTATAACGATATTCAGTTTTCAGAGAACATAATGCGATGAACCGCAGAATTAAAAACCCAATCCGGGTTTTTTATTTTTTTAAGAAAACCATTGAATTTTATTTCTACGTTTTTTAATATTAATGTTAATAAATAAGTTGCAAAAGTTATTAAAAAAATAGCATTTTACCCTGTTTAAATTATTTATAATATAATTTATATTTGTTGATTTATTTTTACAAAAATAATATCACTTAAATAAAAGATCAAAAAAAGCATTAAAATTAACTGAGACAGCAACGTAGAAAAGGATTTATTGATTATGGATTTAGATTCAACAAGTGAAATCAAGTCTTATATATTTCTAATTGTAGCTATGTTAATGATAATTATTCCATCTTCTCTTTTTAGACTTGGGTCCTATTTTTTTTACCATCAGCAAGAACAAATTTTATTAAAAAAAGGAGTATCTGATTTATTTTTAAATGAAAATATAGCAATTAATAATAACTTTTTTAAGACCTTTAATAAAAAATTTAAATTTATTTTTATTATATTATTAATACTTATGTTCTCTTCATTTTTAGCATTTTTATTGTTAACTATAGATTTATTAATTACTAAAAATTCTTATAATGCCACATTTCTGAAGTATATTTTTGCCATTGGTGGAATTGTGTTATTTATAGTAGAATTATGCTATTTGCTAAGAATTATGTCAGTAAGAAAAGAGTTTAAAATCTGAGAAATGAAAAACAAAGATCTTCATGATGCTTCTTTATTTGAAAATCTGGTTACTGAAAGAAATGATGATATTTTAAAAATTTTTTTACAGTCTTATTTTGAAATGAGTATAACTATAACAATACTTAATAATAAAATTAGTTTAAAATTTAAAAATTGGAGAGAGTGAATTTTAAAATCAGGACGAAATTTTGATGATGAATTTTATTATTTCTTAATATTCAACTATAAAAAGGTCTCGATCAATGGTAAATTATTCTCAATTGAAGATTATGCTTATATTTACCAAAACCGGAATAAATTATTTAATATAGATCAACCACAAGAGCAGTCGAAATAACAAGAACAAAAAAACTTTTTTGCCATTTTATTATTAGTGTATATGTATGATAATTGTTAAACTTGTAATTTAAAAGTTTGATTCTCTAAAGACAAGATAAATTTTTGAATTTAATTAAAGCTTAAAACTTTTGAAAAATTAGAGTAAGCACAATAGCATATTTAGTTGACAAATTTGAATAAGTTAAAAAGTTTAATAATGAATTCTATAGTAGATTAGTCTAAATTATAACGATATTCATTTTTTAGAAAACATAATGACGGCGAGACACAGAATTAAAAACAAATTTGGTTTTTTCCTTTGTGTTTTTAAAATTTGTACTTGAAATTTTAAAAATTTTTACTTTTACATTTCATTTGGATGTTGCTGTGAATAACTAAACTAAAAAATAACAAAATTATATAATGATAAGAATTTCAATTATCTTTAATATAAAATACTTTTGTTAATTTATTTCTAACATGTTCAAAAAAACTTAAAGGGAAATTTAAAATTAGCTAATGTAGATAATCAAGAAAGGATTTATTGATTATGGATCTAGATTCAACAAGTAAATTTGAGTTTAAATTTGGCCCAGTTTTAATTAGTTTAATAGTGATGTTTATAATTAGTTTTTTTGGATTAATTTTCTATGCTTTTTATCGAAATTGGAAACAAATTTTATTAAAAAAAGGAGTATCTTATTTATTTTTAAATGAGAATATAGCAATTAATAATACTTTTTTTGAGATTTTTAATAAAAAGTTTAAAGCTATTTTTCTTTTTTTAGTAATTTATTCGTTATCTTTTCTTCTAACGTTTTTATTGGTTCTCGTAGTATTATTAATGACTAAAAATTCATTTGAAAGCACCAGAGATATGTTTGTTTTTATTATTCTTGGTATTTTTCAATTAACGTGAAATTTATATTTTTTATTAAAAATATTATCAGTTTGAAAAGAATTTAAAATGTGAAAGGCAAAAAATAAAGATCTTCAAAATGCTTGTTTATTTGAAAATTTAATTGTTGAAAGAAACGATAATATATTAAGAATTTTCTTACAAAATTCTTTAAAGAAAACTACTACTATAGGAATGTTTAACACCAAACTTGGATATAAATTGAAATATTGACGAAAATCAATTTTAAAATCAAAAGGAAATATTGATAATGAATTCTATTATTTTCTAATATTCAACTATCGAAGTGTTTCAATTAACGGCAGCTATTTCAGAATTAGAGACTATGCCTATATTTATCAGAACCGAAAAGAATTATTTAACTCAAGTCAAAATTCAAAACAATTAAAATAACAAAGGCAGCAAATGCTTTTGTTGTTTTTAAATATTAAAATATTAGTAAGTGCCGATAAATTAAATTGTTTGTGCTTTCAAATTTTTATATATGCATTTTGTACTATCAAAATTTTGTGTGCAGTATTTTATCAAAATATTAAGAAAAAGCGTCAATGTATTCAGTTGAATGATTTTATATAAGATTAATCCAAAAATTATAACAATATTCATTTTTAAGGGAAGGTATGTCAAAAAGCTAAAGAAAACCTAACCTAGATTTTTGCTTTTCTTTATAAAAGGAAAATTATGCCTGAAATTTTTTTAAAATTTATTTTATGTTTTTTTGAATATTAACGTAAATAAACAACTATAAAAATTAGCAAAATGATGCAATATTGTTAATTTAATTTACCTTTAATATAAAATTTTTTTGTTAATTTATTTTTATCATGGTCAGAATATTTAAGCAAAAACCTAAAGAAATTAAAATTAATTAATGTATTAATCTAGAAAGGATTTATTGATTATGGATCTAGATTCAACAAGTGAATTTGAGTTTAAATTTACTCCAATTTTAATTAGTTTAATAGTAATTTTATTATTTAATATTATTGCTCTTATTATTCATATTCTTCTTAGGAATTGGAAGGATTTTGTGTTTAAAAAAGGTGTCTCAGAATTATTTTTAAGCAATAATGTGGCAATTAATAACACTTTTTTTGATACATTTAATAAAAAATTTAATGTTATCTTTATTACTTGAACCTCATTTTTATCAGTTTTAATAACGATATTTGTATCACTTATTATTTTTCTATCGACTAAAGCTGAAACCTTTAGAAACACTGTATTATTTTCTCTTTTCATTATTCTTGGTATTAGTTTATGTATATTTCCTTGAATTTATTTATCAAAAATATTACCAGTTAAAAAAGAATTCAAAATCTGAAAAGCAAAAAATCAAGGTCTTCAAGGTGCTTCTCTATTTGAAGATCTAGTTGTTGAAAGAAACGATATTATATTAAGAATTTTTTCACAAAATTATTTAGAAAAAAGCACTACCTTTGGGATGTTCAATGTTAAGCTTAGATCAAAATTTGAAAATTGACGAAAATCAATTTTAAAATCAAAAGGAAATGCTGATAATGAATTTTATTATTTCTTGATATTCAACTATCGAAGCGTTTCAATTAACGGCAGCTATTTCAAAATTCAAGACTATGCTTATATTTTTCAAAACCGAAAACAATTATTTAACTTAAGTCAAAATTCAAAACAATTAAAATAACAAAGGCAGGAAAAGCTTTTTGTTATTTTTAAATATCAAAGTTAAGCTAATCTTGTCCAAAAAAATTATTTGTTGTGTCAAATATTTTTATATACATCTATATATTTATAAATGTTTTTAGTTATATTATGTTCATATTGACTGTTAAAATTGTCAAAATCATTGAAATATTTTTTGTTTAGCAAATTTTGTAATATATTTTAATTATCTTTATATAACTTATTAGTATTTCACTACTAAAAGGGTAATGTTATTTTGATTGTTTTTTTACGAGAAGAGTATAAATTAAAAGAATATTGCCATTAATATAAAACATCGAAAGGTAAAAGAAAATGCAACATTTTATTATTTTGTTTGCTCTATCACTAATTACTACCTTTAGCTATGCTGGGGCCATTTTTTATGCCCTTATTCATAAATATAAGCAAATTTCATTTATTTTAGATTATAAACTTCCAGCAAGTGAGGTGATCATTAAAAATCAAATTAGACTTCCGAAAGAAGTTTTTGCTGTTTTTGAAGAATTTATCAAGAAGACTCGCAGGTTTTTATATCTTACATTGGGTGGATTTATTGCTATTATTATAATTTTTCTTTTTATTTCCTTTGCCTTTGTTCTTCGTCAAAGACTACTTCCAACAAATATGATTATTATCTTAGCGGTGCCATTTATTTCATTTCTGATTTCACTAGAAATTATTGTTCGTGCCATTCTTCGTCTAGTTAAGATCAAAAGGGTAATTCAGATTTGGCAAGAAGAAAATTTAAAATTTTCACTATATTTATCTGACTTTGAAAAACCAAAAGGTTTTGCTAAATTTAAAAATATTATTTTATTTGAAAATTTAGAAATAAAATCATTTGCTACTGACAGTGAAATCAAAAATTTTAAAAGAACAATGATTTTGCAATCAAAAAAGAGTTTTTTTAAAAATAATTATATTGATGAAATTATGCTAATATACTTTTTATTGCTTGATTATAAGCGAATTGAAATTAATGGAGTAAAATACAGCGCCGATTATTATACATATGCTATAAAAGAAATTTTAAATCATGAATTCAATCTTGATTAATCCTAACATCTTTATACAAATTTAAATTGCCCTATTGTTATCAAAATTGTCAAAAGTTATTTAAAGAATAAAAAAGATAAAAATCAATCTATCAAGCAGAAATAATAATGCTTGATTTATTATTGATTTTGTTAAGTTCAGTCCTTGATAATTTGCTTTTCTTCTCTTTAATTTTATTGCGGAAATTAATGCTAAAATATAATAGTTATAATTCGATATAGGTTAGGAGATAATAAATAATAATATGACAAAAAAAGAATTTAAAAATAGATTAATAAAATATATGGAAATTGAAGCTATGTCACGCTATGAAGAACCTGTGGCAGAAGAGCTGAAAAAATCAATTACTAACAAAAATTTTGAAATTAGTCGTGATAATTTTGGCTCAATTATTTTTTACAAAAAATCAAAAGCTAAAAATGCACCAAAAGTAATGATTGCTGCTCACATGGATGAAGTGGGGTACATGGTAAGATATATTGATAAAAAAGGTCAACTATTGCTTTCACCAGTTGGCGGAATTTGACCAAGTACTGTTATTGGAACTAAGGCTAAACTATTAACTCAAAATAATGAAGAGTTTTTAGGAGTGTTTGGGCATACAAGTATTCACATTATGCAAGATGATGCAATGAAAAAGGCGATTACCAATAATGAAATCTATGCTGATTTTGGTTTCAAAAGCGACGAAGATGCAATGGCTCAAGGCGCTTCTGTTGGCGATCTAGTATTCATGAGTGGAGAAACTATTTTATTCAAAGATGAAAATCTTATTGGTGGTAAAGCAATGGATAACCGTGCTGGTGTTACTGTTTTAGAATACATTGCAAAGACCATTGAAAATTTAGATTTAGACGTTGATTTATATTTAGTTGGAACAACACAAGAAGAAGTTGGAACTCGTGGCGCAAAAACTAGTGTTTCATTAATTAATCCAGATGTTGCTATTGCCTTAGATACTTGCGCATCACATGATACAGTGGGAACTATTACTGGTAATACTGCTCTATTCAAAGGAGCAGCACTAAGAATTAAAGATCGTGGCACAATGATGGATCCTAAACTAGTAAAAGTATTTCAGGATTTATCACTTAAGCATAAAATTGATTCATATCGGTACATTGCCATGGGTGGTGGGACTGATGCTCATGAATTACAATATGCTAAAGGTGGAGCAGCAACATTAACAATATCATTGCCACAAAGATATTTGCACAGTCCAATTGGTGTTTGTGCTATTAGCGATCTTTTAGCAGCAGGTGATCTATTAATTCATTTTGTTAAAGAATTTAATGAAGTTGAACTTAAGAAAATTAAGTATGAATAAAAAGTTTGTTTTCAAAAAATTTGAAGCACTTACACCACTTGTTGAATATATTCTAAGCATCAAGGATTTAGAAGCTTTACTTTTAAACGGTGAACTTGGTGCTGGTAAAACAACATTGACAGCACAAATTGCTAAACAACTGGGCGAGACGAAAACTATTATTTCACCAACATTTAACACTATTTTAGTTTATGACAAACTAGTTCACATTGACGCCTATAAACTAAAAGGAGATTTATTTGCTTATGAAGATTACTTTGAGAACAAACTGGTTGTCATTGAGTGGGCAAAAAATGTTGCCGTGAATTTTGAAAAATTCTTAGAAATCAATGTCTATTTTGATAAAGAACAAAACCATGTTTTTGAAATTGTAAAAGAGGTTAGATAATGGAATTATTTGTCGAAACATCATTAACCGATTTATATTTTGCCATTATTGACAGAGATAAGGTCATTGATGAAGTACGTATCAAAGATTTAGTAAAAAAAACTGATCTTTTTTATGAAACTTTAAATAGTCTACTATCAAAAAGTAATTTAAAAATTAATGATTTTTCCAAAATATACACAACAACAGGTCCAGGAAGCTTTTCTGGTACAAGAATAGGATTTTTATTTGCCAAGACTATTTCGCAAATTTCAAAAATAAAACTCTATCTTTGCCCAACATATAAACTATTTATTTTGCAGAAGCAGCTTCTAAATAGCACTGAATTAACTGTTAAAATTAAGGCAAATAAATATAATATCTATGAAATTAAAATTCAACCAGCAATTACCTGTCAGTTAATAGCAAATGATGGTAATTTTGATAATCTTGATTATCAGCTTTTGAAAGATAATATTGCAAAGTTTTTATCGTGCTTTTCTGAAGTTAGCGATTCCAGCTCAATTGATTTGGAATATTTTCATGAACCACAGATTGGAGGCAAATAATGATAATCTTTGCTATTGAAAGTTCCCATGATGATACTTCATTTGCTCTGCTAAAAGACAATCAGCCACTGTGAATGAAAACGCTTTCACAAACAGAAATTCACAAGCAATATGGTGGAACCATTCCTGAAATCGCTTCACGTTTGCATGTCAAAAACATTTCGACTCTCGTTAATGAACTAAAAAAGGTCATTAACTTAGAGACCATCGATACTGTTGCTTATACAAAAGAACCTGGGCTAATTGGTTCATTACACGTTGGACATATGGTAGCTTCAGCCATTGCTTTATATTTAAACAAACCACTAATGCCACTAAATCATCTTGAAGGGCATTTCTATTCGGCATTTATTGGTAAAGATGTGATCTATCCGGCACTAGGTTTGTTAATTTCTGGTGGCCATTCGCAGATGATGCTCTACCATTCAAAAGATGAGTATGAAATTATTGGTGAAACTCAAGATGATGCTGTTGGTGAGGTGTATGATAAAATCGCAAGAAAACTAAATTTGGGCTTTCCTGGCGGTCCGGTTATTGACAGAATATGAAAGGAAAATCACAATAAATATTTAGCTCATTACACCATTCCCCATACTGATAAAGAACTAAACTTTTCATTCAGCGGCCTAAAAACTCAGGTCATTAACTTAATCAATAATCAGATCAACCGAAAGGAAGAAGTGGATGTGAATAAGTACGCCACTGAATTTCAGAATACGGTTGTTATCTATTTAAAAAATCATTTACAAAAAGCTATCGAAAAATATCATCCCAAATCAATTGCCTTAGTTGGTGGTGTTAGTGCGAATTATGCTATTAGAGAAATGTTTCTTGAAGTTTATAAAAATGCTTTCTTGCCACAATTAGAATATAGCACTGACAATGCCATGATGATTGCACGACTAGCTTATGAAAAGTGTCGAAAATAATTATATAATTAGCATATGTGAAAATATTTAAAAAGTGCCTCAGCTGATAGTAGCTGACTTGACATTCCTGGTAAAAAAATTATTTTCTGGGGACGTTCTAACGTTGGTAAATCTAGTTTAATTAATGCCTTAGCAAATTCAAAAATTGCAAAAACTTCCTCAACTCCCGGCAGAACTAGACTAATTAATTATTTTGAGACTAATAATAAAAAAATTGTTGTGGACTTACCAGGTTATGGTTATGCTGCCGTAAGTAAAAAAATGCAGTATAAAATTGCCTCAATCATTGACTTTTATTTTAAAAATGATCAACATGAAAAAAATGTATGCCTACTAATTGATTCTAGAGTTGGATTTATGGCAATTGATCTAGAAATGATTCAGTATCTAAATGAACTTAACATTAAATTTGATATCTTTATTACCAAAATTGATAAAGCAAATCAAGCCCAAAAACATAAGGTGAAAAAGCAAGCACTAACCTTTAGCAATGACATTAACATTTTTCTTGTCTCAGCTGCCAAAAAACAAGGTATTGAAGAAATTGTGGAATTTTATGAATTATAATTTTCCTTTGTTTCATTATTAGCATCTTTATTTAGTTTTTCTATATAATTAAAATTATGAATGATAAAAATCGCAAAAAAATTCATTTGATTCTGCAAATAATATTTTTATTTTTACTTCCTTCAATCCTCTTCTATGTTGTAATTTTTAAATTAAGCGATATAGGACAAATTATTGCCGCCATTTTATATACAGTATACATTATTGGTTTGGGAAGTTATTTAGCAGTTACAATGACTAGATATTTAAAGAATATTGCTGTTTCCCAGAGCTCACTGAACTACTATATCCAGCGAGAGATTTCTCAGTATGGTGTTGGGGCTATTGTTTTTATGAATACTGGTAAAATAATTTGAATCTCAGACATGATAAAGAATAACTTTGGAAAAAAAATTATTTCTAAAAATATCAAAGAAATCTTCAAAGTTGATGAATGAAGAGCTGATAATTTAGATTTTAGTTTTTCATATAATGATATTCAATATGAAGTTCATGTGTCACTTGAACATAATATTGTCATTTTAAAAGATATCACTATGCAAACTAATCTTTTAAATGACTACCGTCTTCAAAGAATTGTTTTTGGTGAATTAAACATCGATAATATTAACCTATATCAAAATTCGCTTTCACAGGAACAATTATTTAAACTTTATTCATCAGTTGTTAATTTATTAGATGATTTATCTAAAAAGTATAATTTAATTTATCGTCAATATGAAAACGGAAGATTCTTTATTATTACTAACCAAGAAACCTTAGAAAAATTTGAACAATTAAATTTTGAATTTTTCAATGAGCTTAAACAGCGTGAGAATTTAAAAGACGATATTACTGTCACAGTTTCAGCAGGATTTTCATATGGTATTTATAAATATGACTTACTTGACCAAATGGCAAAAGAAGCACTACTTCAATCACAAACTAGAGGTGGAGATCAGGTTACAATTTTAACTAAAGATGAAAAGCCTCGTCATTATGGTTCAAGTTCTGAAATTGATGTTAACCTTTCGAGGACAAATGTCAAATTCATGGCGAAAAATCTTCTGCTAAAACTTAAATCGAAAATGATTCAAAAAGTAATTATCTATGGCCATAAAAATGCTGATTTAGATGCCTTTGGTTCATGTTATGCCATTTATACTTTGGCAAAAACTTTTAACAAAAAAGCATATATTCAAAATCAAACCTTTGATGACACTACAACGAGAATTTTTGAAAGATTAGATAAAGAAGAGCAAAATGATTTTATTAGTCCAAAGGATGCAACAGCATTAAATGATGACAAAACTCTTGTTGTCTTATGCGATACCTCTGATGAAACTAGAATTGAAAACATTAATGCTTTTAATGGCGTAAAGCGTGAAAACATTTTAGTAATCGACCACCATAGAATTGGTAAAAATCAAAACTTTGCTATTCATGAAAACTTCTATGTTGACTCGTCGGCTTCTTCGGCTTCTGAGATTGTTACTGAAATGATTGCCATTTCAAATAATCATGACAAGATCAACACTAAAGTTGCCCAACATTTACTAGATGGAATTTATTTAGATACTAATACTTTTCAGAAGCAAACGACAGCCAAAACATTTATCGCCGCATCTTTACTACAAGAATGAGGAGCTAAAATTATTCATTCCGTTAATACACTAAAGATGAATGAAAAAATGTTCAATGTTGTCCAAGAGTTGCTTGAGAATCTTCAGGAAGTTAAGTCTGGCTATTATTTAGCCTATAAAAACATTGAGGCATCAACAGATATGATCTCAATAGCAACAGATGAAATTTTGCGGGTAAATGGTCGAAAAGCGGCCTTTGTCGTTGCAAAATTACCAGGTGTTAAAAAATACAAAATGTCGGCTCGTGGCAACGGGGTTAACGTTCAATTAATTGCCGAGTTAGTCGGTGGTGGCGGCCATTTCGGAACAGCCGCAGCAGAAAGTTCCGAATCAATGGAATTATTCATTGATAATATTAAACAAGCGATTGTGAGTGTGAAAGATGAAAGTAATATTAATTAAAAACTATGACAAATATAAAGTAAATGAAATTATTGAAGTAACTGATGGTTTTGCCAAAAACTTCTTAATTAAAAATGGTTATGCTCAACCAGTTAATAAAAAAACTTTAGCTAATTTGGAGAGAGTAAAAACCGATTTACAAGAACAGGAAGCCGAAAAAATTGCTGAGGCTAACGAATTAAAAAATCGTATCAATAAACTAAATCTATTTTTTGCCCTAAAATCAAATGGTAATACAGTTCACGGGCATGTAACTAATAAGGCTATTATTAAAGAACTCCTAAAACATGACATAAAAATTCCGCACCATTCATTATCAAGCGATGTTTACAACACTTTTGGTAACCATAAGGTGTTCATTAAACTTCATCCAAATGTAATGGCGATTTTAGCAATTACCATTATTGAAGAAAAATAATCAACTATTAAGTAGTTATCGAAATCTTTGAGGAGGAAAAATTTCATGGCAGCGTTAAATGAAAAGGAAATATCAATAGCAAATAACGAGGCATCACTACTCGGCTTACTTATGCGTGAGGGGGAATGCTATCTAGAGGTTGGAGACATTCTCCGACCTCATATGTTTCATTTTCCTGGTAATCAAATATTATATGAAGCTATTTCAGATGTTCATAATTCTTCAAAATCATTTGATGCTACCATCCTAATTAATCATTTAGTATCAAAAAAACTAATTGATAAAATTGGTGTCCAGAACTACAAAGGTGTTAACTATATTACCTTTATTACTGAGAATGCCGGATATAGTTCCGAAATTGACACATATGTTAAAAATATTCTTGATCAATTTAAGCGCGATAGTCTAAATAAATTACTTGAAAAGACAAAAGATTTAATTGAAAAACAACCGGATGAAGTTAATAAGATTATTAGTAACTTACAACTTGATTTAATTGATATTGATATTTCACAGATTAATTCAGATTATCAGAGAATCGGTGATGTTGCTAAGAAGATTGTCCATGATATCTACAGTAATATCAACAACGAAACCGGGGTTGGATTGTCACTTGGTTTTAAAGAACTTGATGAACTACTACTTGGTGTAAATCCTGGAGATCTAATTATTTTGGCTGCTCGTCCTGCGATGGGAAAGACTGCTTTTGCTTTAAATATTGCCAACACAGTAGCAAAAGCAGGAAAAACAGTGCTATTTTTCTCACTGGAAATGTCAAATATGCAATTAGTACAAAGAATGCTGGCAATTGAATCACTAATTCCAATTAGTCTTTTGAAAAAAAATATGTTAACAAACGATGAAAGAAATTGCCTAAACTGAGCAATTAGCGACATCGAAAAGTGAAATATTCATTTAAGTAACGATGAATCGCTAACGATATCAGACATAATTACTTTATCTCGTCGTTTTGCCGCTAACAATAAAAAAATTGATCTACTAATTGTTGATTACCTTCAATTAATTACCGACTCTTCTCTAAGGGGTTCAGAAAATCGGCAAAATGAGGTAAGTAAAATTTCTCGGGGTCTTAAGAAATTAGCGCGTGAACTTAATTGCCCAATTCTCTCGCTTGCGCAATTAAGCCGTAGTGTTGAAAGAAGAGAAGATAAAACCCCGATATTATCAGATTTACGTGAATCGGGTTCAATCGAAAATGACGCGGACGCAGTTCTATTTTTACATCGCCCTGATTACTATAATAAACAAAAAAATGTTAATGAAAGTGCAAATGGTAATTCCTTTGATAATGAGCGGCCATTTCAAAATCTTTCTAAAACAAATGTTATTGTAGCAAAA
The DNA here is from genome assembly GCF_012934885.1 of Mycoplasma phocoeninasale. Taxonomy (GTDB): domain Bacteria; phylum Bacillota_I; class Bacilli_A; order Mycoplasmatales; family Metamycoplasmataceae; genus Metamycoplasma; species Metamycoplasma phocoeninasale. The sequence continues at coordinate 479,548 of NZ_CP051480.1, forward strand.
AACCGTCACGGTGGTACGGGAGTTGTTGAATTGGCATTTATTCCTGAATATAATAAATTTGCCGATGAATCAACTAGAGAGAATAGCCAACCACTTAATTTTGGAAAGGATGCTAATTAGATTATGAAAAAAAATATCAAAGTGCTTTCATTAGAAGAACGGGCAGCCCTTTACGCCAAGAAAAAAGCTTTAGCAAAAGAACGCAAAGAGCAGCTAAATCCGCTGAAAATTAATATTCTAAATATCTGAAAAAGATATCCCAAAAAAGTACTGTGAATGTTTGTTAGTGCATTTCTATATAATGTCGCGATTGCGGTCTTTCTAAAAAAAGCTGCCACCATCGCAAGTGGAACATCATCACTTTCACAAATTATAACTTTTCTTGCTCCTAGCACAGAGCAGTTTTATGGACTTTTCTATGTGCTAGTCAATCTACCATTAATGATTTTCTTTTGGTGAAAAAACCCACGGATGTTCATGGTACTAACGTATTATTGGATGCTATTTCAAGTGGGAATCCAATTAATCTTTATTGATTATAATGGTGCTAGTCCAATTGTTAAATTTATTAATGAAGGACTTTCAATTTATAATCCAAATGGTAAGGGAAGTTACTGAGATCCTTATGGCAAAGAGGGCACAGATGTTGTTGGAAAAGTTTGGAATAAAGAAACTTGGCCAGTTATTGTTTATGCTTCACTAGGTGGAGTTTGTGAAGGATTTGCTTCAGTTATTGCTTGAACCCAAAAAGGTTCAATTGGGGGAACCTCAGTTATTTCAAACTACATTGCTTCAAAAACTAAAAAGCCAATTGGTAATACATTTTTAATCGTTGCTTTATGTTTCTCTTCATTTTCAACAATTGTTGTTGGTTCACTAGAATCAGTGGGTTATATTAAAGGTCACCCATGGAGACCAGAGCAATTTATTGTAAGAATTATGGGAACATTTATTTACTTATTCTTACTAACCTTTATTGTTAATAAATTCTATCCTAAATACAAAAAAGTTAAAATTGATATTCATACTAAAAAACCAGAAATCGTGGCTGAAGCATTCAAAAAATTTGGATATGTTCATGCCTTTAACATTTTCTATGGAGTTGGGGGATACAGTCACACTGAATTCGGAAAAATTGAAACAGTTGCCTTATATCTTGAACGTGATACAATCATTAATGAAGTAAAACGAGTTGATAAAAATGCTTGGATAACGATATCCAATATTCATGGTTTGGTTGGAGAATTTGATACGTCTTACGTCGACTAAAATATATTTAAATATTTTGTGTGAAATTTAAAAAAATGATATTATAATTCTTTTCAATATAATTATGAAAACACAAGAAATGACACCAGAACAAACCACAGTTACCAAGCCAACCAAAAATAAGGCAAAAGGTCCTAATAAAAAACCAATTTTTGATCCAAATTCACTTAACCCATATAACTTAAACTTTCTGAATATCTGGATTAAATTTCCAAAAAAAATGGTGATGATCTTTATTTCTGCCATTTTATATAACATTGGAATTTCAACATTCTTGGCAAAAGCGGCAACAGTTGCAACCGGATTTTCAGCTTTAGTTCAATCACTAACATATACCGTAACTGCCACAGCGCCTTATTTTGCATACATCTATCTCGCTGTTAACCTTCCAATCATTATTATCTTTTGAAGGAAAAACTCGCGGCTATTTACTTTGCTAACAGTCTATTGATTGATATGGCAAGTAGCGTTCCAATCATTTTTATTAATTCCAGTTATCCATAACTTCTTTGATAAAATTTCAATTTACTACGTTAACTGATATTCACCAAAATCTGAAAATTCAGTTAATTCATTTAGAGCATTGATTCCTTGAAATGTTTATGGAAACTATTTTATGAAATTAAAAGATTTTGATGCTATCGGTATCGAGAAACTTAATAGTATAAATGTTGGACAAACGATGAACATTAATGGTATTATCTACAGCTACAATGATATTCAAAATATTAAGCAATTTCTAGAAACAATTAAAACAGGTTATGCAAATCCAACCTGACCAATTATTATTTATACCGTAATAGGGGGAATATGTGCTGGTTCAGCCGGTGGAATTGCTTGAAAGAATTCAGCTTCAACAGCAGGTAGTGATTTTATTATTTACTACATTTCAAGAAAGAAGAAAAAAAGTGTTGGGCACGTTTCAGTTATTGTATCATTATGTTTTGCCAGCTTTTCAATTCTTTTAATTTCGATTTTAGAATTAACTGGAGCAATTTCAGCTAATAATTCTAAACCAACAAATCATGCTGCCATTTTACTAAGAGCAATTTGTACTGTTGGTTATGTATTTCTTTACAATTTCTTTATTGAACTTATCTATCCAAAATATAAGAAAGTTAAAATTGAAATCTATACTAAAAAACCAGATGCAATCATTGCTCACTTCAAAGCAATTAACTACTGACATGGATATAATATTGCCAGAATGGTATCAGGTTATACTAACACAGAGACAGTTAAGGTTGAAACCTTTGCCTTATATTTAGAGCAAAATATTATTCGTCAAGAAATTCTAAAAGCGGATGCTGATGCTTGGATTACAATAACAAAAATTCATAATATTTTTGGAAAACTAAATACCTCAAAAATTGAGTAAAAAAAAGAGTAGTGAACCTACCTTTTTTATTTTTTATTATTCTAGATCTTTCGCATCTTCGCCGACTTCATCAAGTTTATTAACTCTTGGAATATGACGGTTACCTTCAAATTCAGTTTTTTCTCATTCGTGGAACATTGCTTCAACGTTATTACTTTCTAGTAGTCTACCGCCCATACATAAAACGTTAGCATTGTTGTGTAATTTAGCTAGTTTAGCTTCTTCAACGTTAGTTACTCTAGCACATCTAATTTTCTTAAAACGGTTTAAGGCAATGCTAATTCCAACACCTGAACCACAGAACGCAACATATTTAATATTTGGATCATTATCTTTGACAATTTCTTTGGCAAAATCAATTCCCATATCAGAGTATGAAACTGGCACTTCCGCTGAGGTTGCTCCTCTTAGCTCAACTGTATATCCTTCAGCTTCCAATCTTTTTGCTAGATCTTCTTTAGCTAGATATCCAGCGTGGTCACTTGTAATTTTTACTATCATAAATATTGTCTCCTCTATTTTCTCAATATTTCTTTTGTTTCTACACTAATTATTTGACTAGGTTTTTGTGTCATCTTTCCAAAATTATAGAAACGTTTAATCTTTGGAAAAACTTTTTTAGCTTCTTTGATGCTTTGGCAAACTGGGGTATTTGAGAGGTTGCAACTTGACATATAAATAGGTCCATTTTTTTCTAAAAATGCTAATAATCTCGCTTGGTTAGGCATTCTAAAACCTTGATCATTTACCACAAGCGTTGTCGCACCAGGTCAGTACTGCTTTGCTAGTGATTCAGCCTCTTCATTTCATTGCGAGAAATTTCTCGCTTGTTGAATTGAAGCCACTAAAATTATTAGTTTTTTATTTTTATCACGACCCTTGATTTCGTAGATTAAATTTTTAACGTCATCTTCAACCTTGCCACCAATTCCTAAAACTGTATCGGTAGTTGAAATAAAAAGCTTATCAAATTTGTCAAACACAACCATATTATAGCAAATAAAGATAAAAGATAATATAATAAATGTATGCCAGAATTACCAGAAGTGAAGGTCGTATGCAAGGCCTTAAAAGCAAATATTCTTAATAAAAAGATTAGTGAAATTCTAATTTTCAAACCTAAACTATTTAAAGAAAAATCCCCTAGCACTTTTATTGAAAGTTTAAAAAACAAAATAGTTTTAGATATTAACAATATTGGCAAACATATTATTATAAAATTAAGCGATAATTTGATTTTATTATCGCATTTAAGAATGGAAGGAAAATACCGTTTCTATCAAAAAAATCAAGAAATAAATGATCCTAATTTAGTGATGAAAATTTACTTTGACAGTGGCGAATCTTTGCACTATGTTGATTCACGAATGTTTGGCACTTTTCATCTACGAAATTATGAAAATTATGACAAGATTCTACCGATATCAAAAGTAGCACCTGAGCCTTCAGTGAATATTGCTGAGGATGTTTTTGGCAAAATTCATCGTTCATCCACACCAATTAAGACTAAACTTTTAGATCAAAGCATTGTTGCCGGAATTGGCAATATTTATATCGATGAAGCTTTGTTTGCGGCTAAGATTCATCCAACTACACCATCATCTCACCTATCGCTGTCACAAATTACTGAGATTTTAGAAAATGCTAAAAGTATTATGGACAAGAGTTTTGAAAAAGGTGGAACAACGTTAATTTCATATGAAAGCCTTAATAAGCAAATTGGTGAATATCAAAACTTTCTTAAAATCCACAACGATAAAATCAAAAACTGTTTAGATTGTGGCAAAGCGACAGAAAAAATCAAAGTCAATCAACGCGGTACATACACCTGCCCTAACTGCCAAAAGGTTTATTAATGAATCTGAATTTTGATGAACTACAGGTTGATTTACATGGCTGTGATTCTCTTGAAGCAACTGCAATAGTTTTAAATGCCCTAAAAGAGCTTGAGGAAGATGAATATCACTTCTCTTATACTTTCATTGCTGGCAATGGTAGTGGAGCAATAAAGTTTTTAGTTGAGGATATTCTAGACAAAGAAGGATATAAATACACATATTTGAATAAAAGCAAATCAATAATTAAAGCATTTAAAAAATAATGCTTTTTTATTTCATTTGCCTAGTATTTTAAAATATAATTTAATATAAATAACTTAATATATTCAATTAACATAATAGGAGAAATTTATGGCAAAAAACACATGGGAAATTGCTCTTAAAGCAATTCAAGAGCATGATAATATTTTTATTTTTCATCATATCCGCCCTGATGGTGATTGTTTAGGGTCACAATTTGGACTAAGGGAATTAATAAAGACTAATTTTCCGGAAAAAAATGTCTTTGTTTTAGGAGATAATAACAACATCTTTTCGTTTATGACCTGAGACTTTGACAAATTCGAAGATATTGACAAAAAATATTTTGAGAATTCACTTGGTGTTGTTGTTGATGCTAACAGCTCAAACCGTATTCAATTTGCAAACATTATCTTAGAAAAAAACTTTACTCATTTACTAAGAATTGACCATCACCCCAATGATCCAGATATTGCATATGATTATACTTGAGAGGACGCAACCTTTGCTGCCAGTGCTGAACAGATCGGCTACATTGCGATGAAAGCAAACTTGAAAATATCGCTGCCAACTGCTAAATATTTATATCTAGGAATTAATACTGACTCAAATCGTTTTATGTTTGACTATGTTCAAAAGCGTACTTTTGATGTTGTTTCATATTTACATAGTGCTGAAGGTTTTCATGTTTGAGATATTAACTTTCCTCTTTCAATACGTGAAGAGAAAAGGGTAAAATTTAATGCTCATGTCCTTTTAAATTATAAAAAGGAAGATAAGGTAATTTATTTCCATGTTACTAAAAGATTACTTGATAAATTTGGTTTAACTCCAACTGAAGGAAGTGATGTGGGAATTTTAGCTAATATTGGTGATTGCAAAGTTTGAGCATTATTTATTGACCAACCAGATGGTACAATAAGAGGTAGAGTAAGAAGTAATGAAATTTGAATTAACCATGTTTGTGAAAAATATGCGCCTGGCGGTGGTCATGAATTAGCGGCTGGTGCTACATGCCATAATAGTCGCGATATTCGCGCTTTAATTGATGATTTAAAAGCTGAGGTGAAGAAATATGATTAACATTAGTACAGAAAAAAAACAATTATTCCAAGAAATTGAAGCCAAAATTAAAAAATATAAAAATATTGTTGTCTTCCATCACATTCGTCCTGATGGCGACTGTTTAGGATCACAATTTGGAATGAAAGCCTTAATTGAGGAAAATTTTAAAGATAAAAATGTTTATGCCATTGGTGATGCTAAAGGAAGTTTTTCATATCTAGACTTTGCTATGGATGAACTTCCTTTTGCAAAGCTAGAAAACTCACTAGCAATTATTGTTGATGCTAATTACAAAGAACGTCTAGAAAAACGTGAATACCTAGACAGCAATTTATTTGACGATGTTATTCGCATTGACCACCATCCGAATGAAGATGACCTAAATGCCTCAATTAGATGAATTGAGGCGGAAGCTCCAGCTGCTGCTCAACAAGTTACAGAACTGGCCTATGCTCTTAATTGAAAATTGAATGCAAAGGCTGCTACATATTTATATCTAGGAATTTACACTGATTCAGTGCGTCTAACTACTAATGTGACAAATGATAGAACTATGTTTTTAGTGTCTTGACTATGAGCAAATAAAGCCAATAAAGATTTAATTCACACTGAAATGGCCAAACGCTCACTATCTGATATTCGCATTAATGCTTTTATTCAACAAAATATGCATATTGCCAATGGTGTTGTATGATTTTACTTTACCCTTGAAGATCAAAAGAAATTTGGAATTGATGATCCACTAAAAGCTAACCGTCCTTTTACATTAGCTTCAATTGATGATAATAAGGCATGAGTGTTCTTTACTCAAGAAAAAGAAAATCAAATCCGTTGTGAATTTCGTTCAAATGGTTGTGCTGTTCGCAACGTCGCAGTAAAATGAGGAGGTGGTGGCCATCACCGCGCCTCAGGGGCTCAAATTAGCGATGCTAAATTAATTCCTGAAATTGTTAAAGATTTAGAAGCTGAAACTAAAAATCTTGCTGAATATGAATAAACAAAAACGCCGCTTCGGCGTTTTCATATTATAAAGTTCAGAAAAAGATAAAAAAAATGGGGCGTTCGATGGGAATCGAACCCACGTATGCCGGAGCCACAACCCGGAGCGTTAACCACTTCGCCACGAACGCCATTAATTTTGCCTACTTATTTTATCATATTTTTGCTTTGATTAGTAATTTTTTGCATTTATCTTTATTTTTATAAATAAGTAAATTATTCACAAAATTTATTATAAAATTATTGAGCACGGCTAACTGCTGCATTTAATAATGTAGAGGAAAATCCGCTCTAGCACTTGCTGAGATGCAAGTAGTGATCATGCTAGACCCAATAAGTCTAGGCAACTTGAAAAAGTTGACAACTAGTGCAACAGAGACGAGCTTATTAAGTTAAGATGCAACGATGTAAACTTCATGAGTTAGAAACCCAAATTTTGGTAGGGGAATTAGGCCAATGGAATTCAACAAAGGTCTGAAAACTATATTCACTATAGTTTAGATAAATAGTTAGCACTACATTTTTAGATGTTTAATCATCATGAAAGTAGTACAAAAAGCGGTTTATAGTGTAAGAAAAAGGTCGCCTCCCGACCTTTTTTTCTTATTTTATTCAACAATCTAGTTTACTTTAGTCTCTCTAAATATTAAAATAAAAAAAGCAGAAGATTTGCTATTAGTAATATTCACGTGTGTCGTTTGAATATTTATAGTAGATTTCTTCTAGCGCTTTAAATATTTCTAATTTTAATTTCTTAACATTTGACTGATTTTGGGCATTAGCTCTAATGCTTGGATATTTATCAGCAATTGTCTTACGGGTTAGTTCATGAAATGGTAGCCCCTCATCACTAAGGTTTCTAAATTTAATGGCAGTATCTAGAAATCTTGTTGTTGATTGTAAATTAAGTTTATAACGTTCACATAGTTCAATAATATCATTGCGATAATGCTCTCTTAGGTTAATATCAAAATTCATCGTAATTACTTCTGGTTTTTCATTTGAAATGTTTTGCTTATTAATGAAATCCATAATTAAGGATTTTTTGGATTTCAAATTAATGTTACTATCAATTTTTTTGACAACAATATCAATAATATCTTGTTTTGATTTATCTTTATTTTCCACAATTAAATTTAGAATGTAATCGATATTGATATCATCTTGTTGAAGAAGCTCAATTTCAAAGCTAACATCTTTATTAATTTTTTCAGTTTCATTGTCACTAATTTTCTTATACTTTTGGTAGAGATCAATGTAGTATGATTTGTAGTTATCAAATTGATATGGTGAAATTACTGTTAATTTCTTAAAATCCTCAAATGATGAGAGAATATTTCTCAATTTTAGAATTTTATTAAATAGCGAAATAAATTTCTTTTCATCTTGTGCTGTCATTGATTGAAAGTCTGTTAATTCAATTTTTAGTACTTGCTTAATGAGTTCATTTCATCCTTCATGGTGATGATTGCTTTCATCTGTATAGCCGTTAATGTAATCATTAAATGGACGTAGCAAAATGATGTTTTGTGAGTCTTTATCATTACCAAAAATTCTTAGAGCATCATCTTGTTGTTTTTTTATATTTTGAAAGCAAACAATGTTCCCAAAATTTTTTATGTCATTTAATATTCGGTTTGTTCTTGAAAAAGCTTGAATTAGACCGTGATGAGATAAAAATTTATCAACAAAAAGTGTATTCAAAACTTTAGCATCAAATCCGGTTAAAAACATGTTAACAACAATTAGCAAGTCAAGTTCCCGATTTTTCATCTTCAAACTAACATCTTTGTAGTATCCCTGGAATCGATTGCTATCAATTCCCCAATTGGTATGAAAGGTCTTATTATACTCATCAATTGCTGATCTTAGAAACTCTTTATCAGTCAAATTTAAATTATCAATTGATTCATAGTTCTCATCAATTTCATCAAAATTAGTTTGATAATCTCTTCCACCTTGATTTTCTTCATAACTATAAATAATGGCGATTTTAAGTTTCTTGCTTTCGCCTTTATCTTTTTGTAAATTAGTAAGGGTTTTGTAATAGGCTTGTGTCATTTCAATGTTTTTCGTTGCCAGTAGTGCGTTAAATCCCTTAATTTCAACTTTAACTAAACTACCTTCATCATTACTGCCCTTTGTTTTTTGAATGTAGTAATCATATAGCGATGATTTGTCATCTGTTCGTTTGGTTAATCGATTAAAGTTCTCTAATATAAATTGTGAAATTTTAGTAATTCTTTCTGGACTAATTAAAGCACTATCCTTATCAATTGAAACAATTTGCTTATCAGGAAATTCATTACTATGGAATTTCCCTTGATATTCAACTCTAAATGGAAGAACATTACCATCCTCAATTCCATCGATAATTGTGTATTTATGCAACTGTGGTCCAAAAATGTCTTCAGTTGTTTGTGGAATATCTGAATTCACTATTAGTCCGGCATTTACTTGCTTATCAATGCCTAGATTGGCATTATCTTTAAAAATTGGGGTACCAGTAAAGCCAAATAAAATGGCATTTTTAAATTTTGAAGTAATATTCTTATGAAATTTTCCAAATTGTGAACGGTGACATTCATCAAAGATAATAACAGTGCGCTTACTAAATATTTCTTTGTTCTCCCTATAATTCTTATCTTGACATAGTTTATTTAGTTTTTGAATGGTAGTAACAATTACTTTATTCGCATCTAAATTACTGTTAAGCTGTTCAATTAACTTCCTTGTCGAAATATTTGATTGGGCTGCACCTTTTTCAAATGCTTCATATTCTTTAATAGTTTGATAGTCAAGTTCGCGACGATCAACAACAAATAGCACTTTATCAATTTCCGGTTGATCTTTTAGTAGAGTCGCGACTTTAAATGAGGTAAGAGTTTTCCCCGAACCGGTGGTGTGTCAAATATATCCGCCAGCATGTTTCTTTTTAAACATATTATCCATAGGATTTTTTATTGCATAGTCAACTTTTTGTAAAATTTTTTCTGTTGCAGCAATTTGATATGGCCGCATTATTAGCAATTTTCTATTAGAATTAAAAACTGAATATTTACAGATAATATTTAATAGAACTTTACGCTGGAAAAAAGTTTCTGTAAAGTCAATTAGGTCCTCAATATGTTTATTAGAGATATCGGTTCAGAACGAAGTAAAATTAAAGGTGTTTAGTCCCTTTTTTTGTTTTTGGTCATCCTCATTAATAATTTGGTTGTAGGCATTGTCTAAAATTGTATTTGAATAGTATTTAGTTTGTGTACCATTGGAAATAACAAACATTTCGACAAAGTCATAGATTTTTTTATCATCTTTGCTCATACTTTCATTTTTATAGCGTGCAATTTGATTGAATGCCTGCATTAGATCGACACCACGTCTTTTTAGCTCAATGTGAACTAGTGGCAGTCCATTGATAAGCACTGTCACATCATAACGATTTGCATCTGAGCCACTTTTGCTTTTAAATTGGTTTATTACCTGAAAACTATTGCGTGTTCAATTCTTTTTATCAATTATGAATATATTTGTGTATTCGCCATTGTCTTTCTTTAATTCATAGTAGTAATTTTTTTGAATCTTTTCAGTCTTATCAACAAAAGTTTCATCTTCACGTAGAAGATATTCATTTTGAAATCTCTTTCATTCATTATCAGTAAACTTATAGTTATTTAATTTTTCAATTTGAGCTCGCAAATTTTCAATCATGTCATCAATATTATGAATGTGACTAGCATACTGATAGCCTTGAGAGCTTAGTTGTTTAATAAATGCTTCTTCTAATTCTGCTTCACTTTCAGATCAGAATTTTGAATTACCCTTATTCTTTGAAAAATCAAATTGATAGACCATTGTGTCTAGGTCAATATTTTCTGATAATATTTTATTTTCTTTCATCTACTACCTCATTATTATCAAAATCAAGTAATTTATTAAAATAATATTGATATTGCTTATCCCTTAGCTCAATTTCTTTGAGAAGTTCGTTATTTAGTTTGTCTATGTATGAACTAAGTTTATCTAATGTTTCAACTATTTCTTTTTGAATTTCAATTGGTGGAATTGGAATCTCTATATTTAAGATTCTCTTTTTAGATACATTATATCTAGTAGTTCCGAAAGAACAATTAATTAGCATATCTCTTAAACTTTTGCACCTAAAAAGATATTTTGAAAATTCAGGATCAAAATAGTTTTGATTAAATCTATAAATAAAACAGAAACTGTTTAAAAAAATGTTTTCGTTAGGTTCAAAGCAAACAACAGAACTAGTTACAGATTCATCTTTGGTTTCAGACGAACCGGTAAACAATATGTCACCATATTTAATATTGTTTTGTTTTTCATCTGGACTCACGAAAACACTATCTAAATCTAGTTGGTCAACACTCATATTTTTAAATATATTTTTATATGGCACATATTTCGAGTTTAAATTATTATTAAAATCTGTTTTACTTTTACCTTTTAATCCACCCAAAATTGTGCCTAAATTACTCATTTTTTCTCACACAATGTTATTGCAATTATATTTTTTTAATAGATTAGCAAGTATAGAGTTATGTTCAGAAATATTTCTTTTGAAGTCCAACAATTTATTAAAGTAATATATATACTGTTCAGTTATTAATTCTATTTCACTTGTAAGTTTATGCTTTAAATTTTCCTTTATAACATAAAATTTGTCAATAGTTTCTACAATTTCATTTTGAATATTTATATTTGGTAACTTAATTTTTAAATTCATTAATTGAAGCATGTCTGGATGTTGTATCCCAGCACCGCGATAATAGCCATTAATAATATCATTATTGTTTTTTAGTCAATAATAAACATATTTCAAATTTACGGTTTCATTCTTTTTATACATTAGAATATTACCTGCATCTATAAACTGTCCATTGTAGTATTTAATATTTGCAACTCCTCCCGATGGAATGAATATAACTTCTCCATTATTAATAAAATCGTTACTCTCCAGATAATCCTCACTAGCGAATTTAAAAATTGGTCCAGTAGTTGATAGTGCAATATCCCCCTTGCCACAATTCTTAATATTATTTACTATTGCTGCCGAAACGTGTACATAGTTAATTATTCTATTTTGGTCGTTGTGTTTTCATCCGCTTAATCTTCGGTCAATATTGCAAATTTCATACAATTTAAATTCATTAATTATTTTTTTCATCTTGACCCTTAATTTTATTATTTATATTAACTATTATTTGATCAATATTTTGTCTTAATTCATTTACTTTTCTTGAAATATTCTCAATATTGTTATTTAATACATCAATATCAATAACTTCTCTTGTGTCCTTTTCAATAACATACTGAGATATGGACAAATTGTAATCATTTTCAGCAATTTGAGTTTCATTAATAAGTTTTGAAAAATGAGGGATTTCTTTTTTAAATCTTATTGTATCAACAATATAGTCAATATTTTCTTTTGATAATTTGTTTTTGCTATCAACGCGAACAAATTCTTTAGTTGCATCAATAAAGAAAATATTTCTGTCTGTATTATTTTTGTTTTTTCTAAAGAGGATAACACATGTTGATATAGTATTACCGAAAAATAAATCTGAAGGAAGTTGAATAATTGAATCAATAAAATTATTTTCAACAAGATACTGTCTAATCTTTTTCTCAGCTCCACTACGGTACAAAATTCCTGGAAATTCAACAACTGCAGCAGATCCATTAGCCTTTAAATGATAAAGAATATGCATAATAAATGCAAAATCGGCCTTTGAAGATGGCGCTAAAACTCCAGCCGGCGAAAACCTGGCATCGGAAAGTAAAGTGGGATCATTTTTTCCTTCTCACCTAGTTGAATAAGGAGGATTTGCAGCAATAATATCAAATTCCTTGCCAGCAAATAAATCTTTTCCTAAAGTATCGCCAAAAGCGATTTTGAAATTAGTAAAATCCATACCATGTAAAAACATATTTATTCTTGAAAGATTATATGTTGTTCCATTTATTTCTTGTCCGTATAATCGCAGACTATTAGCCTTTTCTTTATCGACAAGTTTTATAAATTTTAGCAGTAGAGATCCTGAACCACAAGTTGGATCATAAATAGTTGTTATGTCATTTTTAATCCCTCGATTTGGATCATTAAAATCAATCAGTGTTAGTCTTGCAAGTAATTCACTAACTTCCTGAGGGGTAAAATATTCACCTCCTGATTTTCCAGCATTTTGAGCATACATACCAATTAAATATTCATAGGCATCTCCAAAGATATCAATTTCATGGTCTTCAAATTCTCCAAAATTCACTCCATTAATTGCTTCAATAACTTTATATAATTTTTTATTTCTATCCGCTACATTGGCACCTAGCTTAGGATTGTCAATTTTAATATCGCTAAAAAGGTCTTGAAAGTCGTTTTCTGAACTTTTTCCTTTTGAACTATCATAAATCTGATTAAAAGTTTCTCTTAAAATTTGATTTAAGTTTTCTTGGTTATTAGTTTTTGCAACATTTTGGAATAGTTGTGATGGTTTTAGAGAATATCCTAAAGTAGTTGCGATATCATTAGAAATATCATCAGTAAATTCTTCATCCTTTCATTGATCAAATGGAAGATCGCCTGGATATGTTTCAGCAAAATGTTTGATAATTTTTTTCGATAAGTAATAGTAAAATAAAAAACTGAGAACGTAATCTTTAAACTCTCATGGGTCAAGATTATTTCTTAAGTCATTAGCTATTTTTCATATTTTGTTAAATAATAGCTTTTTGTGTTCGCTACTTTTCATATTGTTGTCCTTTGTAATAAATGTTATTTTTATTATAGCAAATTAATGGTTATTAACTCGATATAATTCATTACTTAAAAACCTAATGCAAATTTATTAAAAATATTTAATCCCATAGATCTAAATTAAAAGGATATGAAAAATACTATTAAACAGTTAATTTAGGTGACTGTTATGAGCTTAAATTTATTGCTTATTACCCTAAAAATGTTAATAAGAAAGTAAATAAGAAAATTTTTCTTGGATTTTCTTAATTTTTTCGTCATTTTGCAACATCTGTTTTATTTTTTATTAAATTTAGAATAGGAGAGAAAAATGAATGACTTTTTATTATATTTTAGTATGAAATACTGCGGGGATTGGGACAGTATTTATAAGGCGATTAAATCATATGAAAAAATTGATGAAGATAAAATTGTTGAGTATATCAACCTAGATAACATTAAAGATCGCAAATATATTAGTATTTTAGATGAACAATATCCAGACCATTTTAGTTATCTAAGAAAGCCACCTTTTATTATTTATTATTATGGCAACATTGACATTTTGTATAATAGTAAAAAAATATGCTTAGCTGGAAATTATGAAACTGAAGGTGCTAATAAAATTTTAAATAATCTAGATTTTAAGAATAAGGAATTTGTCTATGTCTCAGAGTATTGATCTGGATTTGACAGCAAAATTGTTGAAAAGATTTTAGAAAATAATCAAAAATTAATAATTGTTTTAAATTGTGGCATTGAATATTTCAAAGCAATTAACAATTCTAAAATTTTTGAAAACCCTAATGTTTTGTTAATTACTGAATATCCAAATAATTACCATCCGACAAAAAAATCATTGTTTGCGAGAAATCGAATTTTGGGAGCAATTGCTAAAAATTTAGTGCTTATTTCTTCAACAAATCACAAAATGATGCCAATTGTTGATAACTTTATTGAATATGGCAAAGATGTTTTTTGCTTTGTTTTGGAAGATGATGAGAAAAATGACAATATTGAACTAGTAAACTGTGGAGCTAAATTAATTACAAATCTAAATCAGGTACCATAATAAAGCGCCTGCTTTTTATTTTTTATTATAAAATTATAATTGTATGAATTTTAAATTATAAAAGGAGATTTATGACACCACATATAAATGCAAAAGATGGTGCTTTTGCAAAGTTAGTTTTAATGCCTGGAGATCCATTACGGGCAAAATATATCGCTGATAAATATTTAGAAAATGTTGAACTTGTTTCAGATGTAAGAAATGTTCTAATGTATACCGGATATTATAATGGAAATAAAGTATCTGTTTGTGCTTCAGGAATGGGAGTGCCTTCAATTGGTATTTACTCATATGAATTATTTAGCCAATATGGAGTTGAAGCAATTGTTAGAATTGGTTCAGCCGGTTCATTCAAAGCAGAAGTTAAAAATTATGAAATGGTTTTAGCTTCAGAGGCTTACAGTGATAGCACATCATTCAGAAAGAACATTGTTGGTGATGATAGCAATATTGCTAAACCAAATGCTAACTTAAACGAGTTAATTAAAAAACATGCTAAAAAATTAAATATGAATGTTCATGAAGGAAGAATATTATCTGAAGATGCATTCTACTCAGATATTCCTGCCCTAGAACGTGCAAAAAAATCAGGTGATTCAATTTGTGTTGAAATGGAAGCTTACGGTTTATTCACAGTCGCAGAAAGATTGAATAAAAAAGCTGCAACACTTCTTACAATTTCAGATAATCTAATTACACATGAATATACAACAAGTGAGGAAAGACAAAACTCATTTAATGAAATGATGAAATTGGCCTTATCATTGGCTGAGGAGTTCAAATAAAATGCGTTTTATCGACATTATCACTAAGAAATCAGAGAATAAGGAATTAACAAAGGAAGAAATTAATTTTTTCATTGATAATTATGTTAAAGAATATATTCCTGATTATCAAGTGTCTGCCTTGCTAATGGCCATTAGATTAAATGGTCTTTCAGATACCGAAACTGCTTATTTAACTGATGCCATGATGCATTCTGGCGAAGTTTTAGATTGATCATTTTTAAAGAAAACTATTGTTGATAAACACTCAACTGGTGGAGTTGGAGATAAGGTAAGTATTGCTTTATGTCCAATTCTAGCATCCCTTGGATTAACGGTAGCAAAAATGTCAGGAAGAGGACTAGGTCACACTGGTGGAACTCTCGACAAACTAGAATCTATTGAAGGATATAACATTTTACTATCGGATAAAGAATTTAAGGATACTGTAAAAGAACACAATATTGCTGTTATTGGCCAGAACACAAATTTGGTTCCAGCTGATAAGAAAATTTATGCTCTTCGTGATGTTACTGCTACAGTTCAATCGATTCCTCTAATAGCATCTTCAATCATGTCAAAAAAATTAGCAACTGGATCTAATTGTATTTTACTTGATGTTAAATGTGGCGATGGTGCATTTATGAAAAACATTGATGAAGCCAAAAAACTTGGCAAGTTAATGATTGAAATTGGTAAAAAGTTAGGAAGAAAAATTGCTGTTGAAATAACAAATATGGATCAACCTTTAGGTAGAACAATTGGTAATAAAATTGAAATTTTAGAAGCTGTTGAAACATTACAAGGTCATGGTCCTAAAGATTTTACCGAAATTATTTATTCATCAGGATCAACACTCTTAGTATTAGCCGGCGTAGTTAAAGATGAAGTGGCTGCACGTGCTATGATTGATGAAGCCATTAGTAGCGGTAAAGCATATGACAAATTCAAAGAATGAATTAAAGCACAAGGTGGAAAAGTTGAATTACTTGATAATCCTAAATGATTTAATCCAAAACACAAATATGAAATTAAATCAAAAGCCGAAGGTTATCTAAAAATTAATTCAGCTATTGCCTTTGGACTTGTAGCAATGAAATTAGGCGCTGGAAGATCTAAAAAAGAAGATAGCATCGATTTTGAAGCAGGAATTTATTTGAATAAATCTTCAAATGATTATGTAAAAGTTAATGACATTCTATTCACTTTATACTCTTCAAAAGAAATTGACATGAATTTAGAAAAAGAAATTTTAGATGCTATAGAATTTAGTAGTAACAAGCATGAAATTCAAGAGGTTTTTGCGAAATTATACTAATTAATAATAAAATACGGAGTAATTATAATGAATTTAAATAAATATATTGATCATACAAATTTAGCTGCTTCAGCTACATTTAAGGATATTGATAAATTAATTGATGAAGCTAAAAAATGAGACTTTAAATCAGTTTGCATCCCTCCATCGTATATAAAATACGCAAAGGAACAACTAAAAGGAACTGATGTTTTAGTATGTACAGTTATTGGCTTTCCACTAGGATATAACGCAACTAGTGTTAAAGTTTACGAAACCAAAATTGCTGTTGAACATGGCGCTGATGAAATTGATATGGTAATTAACGTTGGCCGTTTCAAAGATCAACAATATGAATACGTTTTAAACGAAATCAAAGCAATCAAAGAAGCATGTAATGGCAAATTACTAAAAGTTATTGTTGAAACTGCTCTATTAACAAATGAAGAAATTGCCAAAATTACTGAAATTGTTATGCAATCAGGAGCTGAGTATATCAAAACCTCAACTGGATTCTCATACCGTGGTGCTTCATTTGAAGATGTTAAAATTATGAAGTCAGTTTGTGGAGATAAACTTTTAATCAAAGCTTCAGGTGGAATTAAGTCAACTGAAGATGCAAAAGAAATGATTAGATTAGGTGCCAGCCGTCTTGGAACCTCAAAATCAATTGCAATTATGGAAAACAAGACCGATAATAAAGGCTCATATTAATTTGCATTTCAAATAATAAAATAAATAAACAAGCGCAGAATTTTATCCGGCTTGTTTTTTATTATAAGAAATCTATAAAGTATATTTAAGAATTTACATATCGACGAGTTTTTTCATTGTTTTAATGAAAATCGCTTCGCTTTCAGAAAATTCTTCCTGTCATCTTTTTTCTCTTTGCTTCATTTCGGATTCACTAATTAAATTAATGTCCCAACTAACATAGTGAATTTTGTTTTTCATACTTTCTCCTTTTATTAGCTTATTTCTTAATATAATTAATAACTTATTGTTGTTAAGTTTTTAATTCATTTCACTACTTCAATTCTTATTTTTTCATGTCTGTTGCTTAAGTCGCTAGTTTGATATTTTCTTAATTTATTTACACAAGATTCTGCGCTGTTTTTTCTGCTATTATTTTCTTTCTGCTCTTTTAATAAAAATGATGAATCTTCAAATGATCTATTTGAAAGGCAAATTGCTAAGCACACAATTTCTTCTGCCATTGAGTTTTGAATTCTATCTAAATAATAATTGTAATCACGTCTAGATCAATTAATATAAAATCCAGCTGAGTTCATTAAGGCTTTTAAAAAAGCCAAAGCAAAACGCTTATTGCCATTTTTAAATAAATGAGATTTTAATACTTCCAAAAATAAATCAGCAAAGTAGTCGATAATACTTCAATTTTCCATGTATTGGTATTTAAGCATTGACATTTCAATTTTTCTAACTACATCAAAATTTTTATCAAAAATAGCAAAATCATCTTCATAACCTTCACTATATGTAAGTTTTCTTGCTGTTTCATATGCGATAAAAACATTAGTTTTCATATAATCAAAAAATTGATCTTCACTTATATTTTCAAAATCTAATATCTTTATACTAAACTCTATCTCTTCAAATTCTTTATCTAAATGATCTCTAAAGTACCACTGATTATCTTTATAGTACATTTTTTGTGAGTGATACTTTGCTATGAAGTTTTCTAGATTATAAACATCATACTTGCTTGCTATTATTTTAATTTCTTTCATTGCTGCACCTTAAATATTCAATTATTATAGTAAATATTTAAACATTTCTATATATCAAAATTAAATTATCTAAACTAACATAATTAAATTTATATTAACGATAAATACCCTTTTTTTCAACAAATTTATTGATTTTTTCAAGAAAAACACTATTCATAGCTTTATTTTCTTCTTTTAATTTTAAAAAAATAAGCACTACTAAATGCTTATTTGTACTAGATTTTATTTAGTGCCGAATATTCTATCGCCGGCATCACCTAATCCGGGTTCAATGTATTTGCTTAAATTTAATTTGCTATCTAGTGAGGCAAGATAAATTCCAAAGTCATTTCCAAAATGCTTTTCAACATTTTCAACACCTTCTTTTACTCCAACAAGACAAACGAGTTGAATATTGCTAAATCCATCACTTTTTAACTTCTTAATTGCATCAACTGCTGAGCCACCAGTTGCCAGCATTGGGTCAATTACAAAAACATAACTATCTTTCGCAACGTTTGGCATCTTATAAAAATATTCTTGTGCCTGAAAAGTGCTTTCATCTCGAAACATTCCAATATGACCAACTCTCGCCTCTGGAACAAGTTCAAGTAGTCCATCGACCATTCCTAATCCAGCTCTTAAAATTGGAACAAAAACAATTGATTTATCATATGACATACCAGTAAATTTTTTATTTAATGGTGTAATAATTTCACGAGGTTTCGTTTGATAATTTCTTAGTATTTCATATACCATTAGTGAAGCAATTTCGTTTAAATTTCTCCTAAATATTGAATGATCTGCATTTTTATCGCGCATATTTGTTAGTTTAATTGATATTAGTGGATGGTTAATTACCTTTAACATTTTTACCCCTTTTAATTAATCAAAACTGTGTTTAATTGCATAAATTATATTAATAATCGGTACTTTTTGCACTATTATTGGCGTTTTTATGCATAAAAGTGGTAATTATTCGCATAAATACTTTAAAAATTATTTTTATTTTATAATTTATAATGATAAAAAAATTATTTAGATTTTAATCTAATATATTGAAAAGTAAAGAAAAAATAAAAGAAATTAAACAACTTGTATTTTATTTTTAATATTCAATAGCTAAAAACATTATTATTTGAAAGGAAATATTATGGCATATAATAAGGATTCTGATAAAAGGAGATTTTTATTTGCACTAGACCTTGACGGCACATTATTAGCTGATTCAGGAGCTGGAACAGTTCACCCCAAAACTGAAGAAGCAATAAAAAGAGCCGTTAAAGAAGGACACATTGTTTCAATCATTACTGGTCGTCCATGAAGAAGCACCATGCCAGTTTATGAGAAACTGGGCCTAAATGCAATAGTAGGTAATTACAACGGAGCACATATTCATAATCCTGCTGATCCATTTTTTATTCCAACTATTACATATTTAGACTTAAATGAAGTTCTATATATTTTAGGAGATGAAAAAGTAAAAAAAGAAATTACCAATTATGCAATTGAAGGACCAGACTGGGTACAACTAATGCATCGTGATCCAAACCTTGAAAAAGTCTTTGGTTTTAATCAAGCAACTAAATTTAGAGAAAATATTAACCTAGAAAAAATTCCGCTAAAACCAACAGGAATTGTCTTTGACGTTCAAAAAAGTACAGATGTAATTGAATTACTAACATATCTAAAAAGAAAATACGGTGATCTAGGAGAATTCTCTTCATGATCAAAAGGTGAAGGTTTAAGTCCAGTATTCGACATTACATCAATTGGAGTGGATAAAGGAAAAGTTATTTCACTAATGATGAGATACTACAACATCAACATTGATGATACTGTTGTTATGGGAGATTCTTATAATGATTTAAGTATGTTTGAAGTTGGAAATGTTGGCGTTGCCCCAGCTAATGCTGAGCCATTAATTAAAAAGATGTCAACTGTTGTGATGAAACAAACCAACCGTGAAGGTGCTGTCGGATACTTTATCGAAGCATTTCTAAATGATCCGGAAAAATACATTAAAAAGGCAAAAGAGAAGAAAAATCAAGAAAAGAAAAATTTAAGTACCGTTAAAGCAGACACTTTCTTTAATGGTGAAGGTAAGGAATAGTAGTGAGTGAATTTGATAAATTAATTGGAGTTGATGAAACTGGCGTTGGGGATTATTTTACTCCCGTTGTTTCAGTAGCGTGCTATATCCCTGAAGAGAACATTGAAAAAGTTCGCGAAATGGGAGTAAAAGATAGTAAAAAACTAACAGATAACAAAATTGTTGAAATTGCAGAAAAAATAAAACCCTATGTTTTGTTCAAAAAAAATGTGCTTTCGCAAAGGGGATATAATAACTTAATTAAGAATGATATTAATAATAACGAAATTAAGACCCTAAGCCATCTAAATTCAATTAATCAACTTTTAAAAATGTTAAAGAAGTCAGTTGATGTCATTATTGATCAATATACTAATTCTTATGAAACCTTTGAAAATCATATTGAAAAACTTCAATCAATTACTTGAATGAAGGTTCGTAAGCCAAAAGTAAATATTATTCTAAAAACCAAAGCTGAAGATGAATCACTATCAGTAGCCGCGGCATCAATTTTGGCACGAGCAATCATGCTTGAATATTTAAAAGAACAAAACGCTGAATTTGGTGTTGATTTTAAATTAGGAGCTGGCCCTGAAGTAGATGCTCAAGCAGCGAAATTAATCCAGGAGCGTGGTGAAGCAATACTATATCAAGTTGCTAAAGTCTCATTTAAAACTACCAATAAAGCAAAAGACTCTATTGAAAAAACAAAACTTCTAGACTAGTGCTAAAAGTTTTTTTATTGCTTTTGAATACTTTCTTGAATTTTTTGTGCCACAATTTCTTTTGAAATTAGTGTACCCATTATAAAGGGAATAAACCAAACTAAAACTAATATTAAAGAAAAAGTCAATAAATAATATTTTTTTAGTTGAAGATTATTTGCTTTTTTTGCCGCCTGATATTTAATGGCAGTTAGCACCAAAATGGCTATGAGATTCACTAAAAGTAAAATAATAAAAATGATAGCTATTGGATTTTTTACAAAAAACTCACCGATTGCGCTATTTGAACTTAGAAATAGTATGGTCATTGCAATATTTCCAGCAAGAAAAACAAAAAATAGGATTGTTAATCAAAAACTAGCGGCAATAATACTATTTTCTTTTTTTATTTTTTTATCTAAGATAATTTTCATATTTTTCCTATCACATAAATTTTATAACAAAAATCGTTTGTTTAGATATTCTTGTTTTTTAGTTATCTATTGAAAAATTAGAATAAAATTATATTAAAATAGAAAGAAGATATATGAAGCTAAAAGACCTAATTTCAATTTATTTTTTCAAGACCGAAAAAATTGCTAAAGACTTCCGCAAAGACAATATTGTTACCTTACAATTTTTCCAGCGATCAAATGATGTTAAACTATGTGGTATAAATGAAGTTCTAGCTTTGCTTGCTAAAAATACTAACACAAAAAAATACACAATTCGTTATCTCCCTGAGGGCAGCATCGTTAACGATAGAGAAGTAGTTTTAGAGCTTGAAGGGCACTATTATGAATTTGGAATCTGAGAAGGGATGATTGATGGAATTCTAGCACGACAGAGTTCAATTGCAACCAATGCATACCATATTATGAAAGCTGCTAAAAATAAATTTGTTATTAGTATGGCTGACCGAGCAGATCATTATCGTAACCAAATAGCCGATGCTTATGCCCTTGGTATTGGTGGGATTCACAACTATTCAACTATGGCGAGCTCTAACCATGATCCAAATCACACTTTTGGTAGTATGCCTCATGCTTTAATTCAAATGTTTGATGGTGATATTATTCGCGCATGCCATGCCTATAAAAAAGCCTTTCCAAAATCGGATTTATATGCACTAGTTGATTTTAATAATGATGTTATTAGTGACTCACTAGCTTGCTTAAAAGTTTTTGGCAAAGAACTTTGCGGAGTTAGGGTTGATACTTCTAAATCCATGCGTGATAGAATGTTTGCTGAAGACAAAAATGAATTTGGTGTAACTGTAAATCAAGTTAAAAATCTTCGAAAAGCTCTTGACGAGCATGGCGGTTCACATGTTAAAATTATTGTATCAAGCGGTTTTGATGCCAAGCGTATTGCTGAATTTGAAGAAAATAAGGCTCCAGTTGATATCTATGGTGTCGGAGCATCACTACTAAAGATTTGAGTGAATTTTAGCGCTGATGCCACTAAACTAGACGGCAAAAAAATTGCTAAGGCGGGACGAGGCTATAGCTTCAATCCGAAATTGCAACTTTGGAAAGGAAAATAATGACTGATTTTGAAGATACAAAAAAAACTAAAAAATTAAATGCTAAAAACCAGTTTTTCAATTTTCTTGGTGTGACTGCGGTAATGTCGTTTTTAATCATAGGAATAATTTTAATTCTCGCAGCTTCTGATGTTTTTGGACAAATTTCACGTGCTGGAAAAATAGCAAGCTATATTTTTGGAATTATTTTTCTAATCATATTTACTTTCATTATTATCAAGATTATTATAATTCTCAAATCTGAGAATAAATACCAAAAGCAAGCGATTGACTGTGATAAGCTCTTTAACGATTTAAATTCTTCTGAAGAACAAATGAAGCTTCATAGTGATTTTAATGAAAACTTTGAAAAATTAAAACTGCCAAGAAATACCTTTTTAGGATTTCTTTACAGCTTTGAAAAAAAATCATTTAAGCGTGATGATATTGATCTCAAGTCACTTGAAGTTATTTTGCTAATTGAAGAGATGATAATTAAAACAAGTGCTGATTATGGTTATTTTGATGTATATTTAGCAATTGAATTGATGAAAAGTATGAATAAGAAATTTGTTTGAAAAGGTGACTTTAAAAGATATAAAACTTATTTTGAATACTTAAGAAAAATTATCCGTTCAGCTGATGAGTATGTTCGACTAACATTTGTTTCAACAACCACTACCAAATAATCTAAACTAGCAGAACAAAACTGTGAGTTTTTTTATTTTAATTTTTGATTTCGGTATAAAAAAACGAGAAATCTCGTTTTAATTAATTTCTTCTAAGCTTACTGCAACACCTTTATTTTTAAAAACAAAGTTGTTATCATTTTCAAAATATACTTTGATAAGTTCTGGATAGTCAATGAATGGATTGCGATTTGTTTGGTGTTTGTAAATAGCATTATTACGATCTAAATCAAACTGTGAGATATTATCTTTATATGCTCACTTAAGCATTGTACCTAAGAAATTTGCTTTGATGCTGTAAACACCATTTTTCTGCTCAAAGAATCTTTGAGCATTTTTATTTTGAGCAAGGTCTTTATCTCGGTATGTTAGTGCAAAGTATAAATAAGCTCTGGCAACATCTCCTTTGAATTCATCAATTACTTCGCAAACATCTTTTCCATCTTCTTCAGAAACTCCTACTAGCGTTCCATTTTTAGAAGTATAGTGAGCATTTGTTACTGTACCATAAGGTAAATTTCCATGTAGTTCGTTGACTTTTTTGTCTGTTGGTCATACATGATGAGCATCTATCCTCATTAAATTTTCACTACCTCATCAGCTTTGGGGAACTAGATGCTCGCGATTCATCCCTTCACCTTCTTTTTTTCCTTTATCTCGAAATTCTCCATGTTTAAACACAAAAGGGTCACTTTCTTTTATATTTTCTCCATAAATGTCCAAGACTGTTCCATCATTTTCATAGTATTTATCTACAAAGGCATCTTTATATGTATTAAATAGGTCTGAATATTCATGGTTTTCATTTCTATGAGCTTCTTGAATTTGAAATAGTTTATTTCTTAACTCATCACCTTTTAAACCATTCAAACTTTTATAAAAATCATTTCCACTATCGTATTTTAAGCTGTGCCTGGGATCTAGAACTGGTGCTGATGTTTCAGTTCTATTTGCTTTCGCTTTCTTGTCATCTTTTTTTTCACTAGGCTTTATATTAATTTTTTCATCTTCAGTTTTGTCTAGTTTAATTTTACTTTCAAACGCTTGTTCAGATACACTTGGAGCATTTTTTCCTTTGTATTCAATCAATTTATATTTAATTGTTAGAATTTTTGTTTCCTGATCAAAGTTGTATTCTAATTCTGAATTAATTCGGTTTTTGTCGTCCACTGGACTTTTAGATGAGCCCAATTGTAGACCTCGTCTTATTTTTGTTTTTAGACTAATAACATATTCTAAAGTTTCTCAATCATCTCGTCTTGGTCTTTTGCTGTTGAATGCTAACATATTTTTTGAAAATGAATAAAATAATTTTTCGCCTTTAGATATTTTTTCTAAAACTTTAGCTTGGTCTTTTACCAAAACATTTAGTAAATTATTTCCATATTTTGATAATTCATCAAGTGACTTAATATTTTCTGGGTAAGTTATAACATCTTCTTGTTGGCCTCCACCTTGTTGGCTGCCACCTTGTTGGTTTCCTCCTCCTTGTTGGCCTCCGCCTTGTTGGTTTCCTCCACCTTGTTGGCCTCCACCATCTTTTTTAGTTTCTGTACATGACGCTGCTATCAATGGCATTATTGGTAATGTCACTAAACCTAAGATTGTAAATAGAGATTTTTTCTTCATATATTTTGTTCCTTACTTTCTATTTTCTGTTAGAAAATTATTGATTTATTTTAATTTTAATTGATTTTCCGATTTATTTTTTTAGTTACTCTTTTTAAACTTTATTGAATTTTTCATATAAATTAGTTAATTTTGAAAGATATTCATCTAAGTCCAAAACTACTACCTTTTCGCTTGCTTCTCTAGTAGGTTTGAATTCTTTTAATAAGTAAAATCATTTTTCATTATTATCTTTGTTTGTTACTTTTATTTGTACAATGATAGTGCTTTTTTTGTCTTTATTTCTTACAGATTTTCAACCTGTAACATCTAATGTTCACCCATCAATTTTGGGTAATGTAACTTTATCTTTTTTGAATTTTTCGCCTGTTTTTTTACCAGTTGGAGATAATTGTCCTTCGAATTTTATTTTCGAATTTTCAATCATTGATTTAACTTTGTTTATTTCCTCATCTTCAATCATTCCCTTTTGAGGTTCAGCATCTTTTTTGCCCATTTTACCCGATTGTTGATTTTCTTTTTCTTTTTTCGGTTTTCCGGGTTTTTTTGGTCCTTTAGGCTTAGACATACCAGGTGTTTTATTGCCATCCATGTTAGAATTTGGATTATTGTTTTTTGTGCTACCACCAGGTTGTTGTGAACCATTTCCTGTTCCACCTCCCTCTTGGTTCATATCTTTTTTAGGTTGTTGCGTACCATTTTCAGTCTTTTCATTCATATCCATGGTATTTGGTTGTTCTAAATTTTCTCCACCTTGTTTAGCATTATCTTGGTTTTGCATTGGATTTTTATTTCCATTTTCCATTTTTTCAGCTGAATTATCATTTTGATTATTTTGTGAATTCATATTATTTTCAGGAGCTGGTTTTGATTGTTCATTTTCCTTGCTCATATCTTCTGATTGACTATTATTATCTTCTAATTTTGGTGTCATTTCACTGCCTGGCTTTGGCATGCCTTGCTCAGTATGATTTTCTCCATTAGAACTATCCTCATTTGAACCCATATTACCTGGTGTTTTGTTCATATCATTCATTCCATTACCTGGTTTGTTAGGATCTGTCATCATTCCACCGCCAGGTTTGGTCATTCCTTCGCCAGGTTTGGTCATTCCATCACCTGGTTGTGTTTTTTTACTATCATTGTTGTCACATGCTGCGGCGACTAAAGTTGTTAGCGGAATAGCTGATAAAGCCATTAAGCTTAAAAAGATTTTTTTCTTCATATAATTTCATTCTCCTTAATAGATGTTTCTATTATTTCACAAAAGGACTGAAAAAATATTTATTTTTTTCTATGGATATTATTTGTCTATTTTTATAAACTTATAGATATATTTTTTTAGTAATTTGATAAAAAAATGCTAAAAATATGACATATTTTTTTATTGTTATTGCAATAAAAAAAGCGACCGCTTACGATCACTTGAATTTTCTTATTGCATTTGGGCTTTTTTGGCTGCTCTTCTTTGAGCTCTTGCTTTTTCTAATGCTAATTTATGAGCTCTTTTTTCAGCTCTAACTTTATTAGCTAGTCGAACGTCTTTACGCATTTTTTCTCCTTAATAAATGATTAATTGAAAACAATTATTTTATTATATCTATTTTTTCTTAATTTCTTTAACTTTTTCGATTAATGATTCAACATCAATGTGATTCATTGCTGACATTTTTTGTTCAAAGGTTAGTTTGGGACGATCCTTAACTTCGCTTTCTTTAAATAAGGCAATGCTATCATCTTCTTCCTCTGTCAGATCAGCACTATAATCTTTACTTTCATTAGCAAAATTATTAATGTAGTATCTTTGGCATAAACTTTCACTAGCATTTAAAATGATGTCATGATTAGTGTTTTGTGCTTGTTTTTCAATTTCTAAAAATTTTGCCTTAATAGCTTCTTTTTCGCTGCTGCTAGGGTCGCTTAGTTCGTTAATTTTTATAGCCTGAATTAAGGCACCAGGATTTTGAAAATCATAATTTAGCTTAATTAGTTTATCTGCTTTTGTGCTGTCATGGTTGAATTTATTTAAATCAAATGAGCAGATTTCGTTATTAGTATTTGTGTAAAGAAATTCTAAATTATCACTAACAACTTCTAAATACATCGGCTTACAGTTAACTCGGTTTAGGACATTATAAAGTCTTGAACCTCTTCCTCATCTTTGTACGCCTTCAATATCTCTGACTCTTCATTTTTTGCCATAACCGTCAGGAGTAATCATGATTACTGAATTAAATGGCGAGCACATCGCATATGATGATATAAACACTTTATCTTTAGTTTGAAGTTTTGAAAATAATTTAATTCCTTGAGCCTTTAGATCTAGAGTTGAATTAAATACCGATTCATCAATGAAGTAGTATCCGCCATTATTTAGAATGATAAAGATTCCTTTTTCATTGTTAGCAATTTTAGCATCAATAAGTTCATCATCACTGTTTTTAAAGCTCATGCACCGTCTTTTCTTAGCACTTAATTTACTATCAAAATCATTTAATTTAACTTTCTTGGCAAAACCATATTTTGAAATAAGAATAATTTCAATGTAACTATTAAATGAAATAATTTCCATAACCCGGATGATGTGCTCATTTGATTCGAGAGCCACAAAAGTTGAGATATGAGTCCCCATCTCTTTTCAACCATTATCTTTGAAAATATGAGCCTCAAGAATAAAGTAATTACCTAAGTTCGTGAAGAAAATTAATTTTGAAAATGAATTGATTTTATCATAGTATTGTAGTGTGTCATTCTCTTTAAGTTTAAAATTGCTTAATTGGTTAGCTGAAAAAATTTTCAAACTAATTTTTTTAATATAGCCTTCTTTGCTAATGAAAAAATAAAAATCTTCATTTTTGGCAAGTAGTTTATGGTCAACATCGGTTTTAATTTTTTCTTCAGTGATTTCAGTTTTTCTTGGCTTATCATAATCTTTTTTTATTTCATTTAATTGTTTAATTAAAAACTTATTGAATTCATAGCCATCATTTAGCAGTAGGTTACATCTTTGAATATTTTCTTCTAAAGTGATTTTTTCATTTTGAAATTCAATTTGGTCCATTCTCGAAAGCTTATACAATCTTAACTCAGCGATTGCCGTTGCTTGAAGTTCGGTGAAGTTAAAGGTTTTGACTAAAGCTTCAATTACCCCACGTTTTGAATTATCACTATTTTTAATAACTTTAATAACCTCGTCAGAAATTTCTGCCACTTTAATAAATCCTTCAACGATTTCTAAGCGAAGTTTATACTTTTGCAAATCAAATTTGATACCATTAGTGTTAACTTCTTTTAAATGTCCTAGGTATGAAAAAAGAGCAGTTTGCAAGTTAAGAAGACAAGGAGCATTATTGTCAATGGCAATCATGTTGTAGTTGTAACTAATTCGTAGATCAGTTTTGTTCATCAAATAGGTCATGATTGCTTGAGGACTTGAATCTTCTTCTAGATCAAGGTATATTGATATTCCATCTCGATCTGATTCATCTCTAACTTCTTTAATACCACTAATTACTTTATCAATGGCAATTGAATCAATATCTGCCACTAGTTTAGATTTAACAACCCCAAATGGAATTTCAGTGATTTCAATACCAACAATTTCTTCTTTCTTATTTTTGACATAATGATACTTAGAAGAAAGCATAATCTTGCCTTGACCAGTTTCCAGTGCTTTTTCAATGCCATCTGTCCCATTAATGATTCCTCCAGTTGGAAAATCAGGACCCTTAACAATTTTAAGTAATGATGGTATTGAGATCACTGGATTTTTTATCATGGCAATTGTTGCATCGATTATTTCACCTAGATTGTGAGGTGGAATTTCAGTGGCAAATCCAGCGGCAATTCCCTTTGCCCCATTAATTAGTAGATTTGGAAATAGTGTTGGTAGTACAACAGGCTCATATTCAGAGTCATCAAAGTTTGGTGCCATGGCAACAACTTTTCTGTCTAAATCCTTTAGCATTAGTTCACTGATTTTTTCTAATCTTGATTCAGTGTACCGCATAGCGGCAGCAGGGTCATCATCAATTGATCCTTTATTCCCATGCATTTCAATCAATGGATAATTACTTTTTCATTCCTGTGCCATTCTAACTAATGCTTCATATATTGAAGAGTCACCATGAGGGTGATATCTACCAATAACATCACCAACAATTCTGGCCGATTTTTTAAATGGTTCTTTGTTGCGAAGTTTTAAATTTCACATTGAATATAAAATTCTTCTTTGTACTGGCTTAAGACCATCACGTGAATCAGGAATTGCTCTTTGTTGAATGATGTATTTAGAATATCTTCCAAATCTCTCATTCATGATGTCGATCATATTTCTTTCGATGATATTTTCAGTTATTTGTTCAATTTGTTCTTTTTTATTCTTGTCCATTTAATAACCTACTTTCTAATCTTAAAATCGTCTTCATTTGAAAAGTCAACATAAGAATTGATTCATGCTTTTCTTTTTGTTACATCTTCACTCATTAATGTTGTAACATTTCTTTCTACTAGGGCTTCATCTTCGATTGAAATTTGAATAATTGACCGACTTTTTGGATTCATTGTTGTCTCTCAAAGCTGATCAGCATTCATTTCACCTAATCCTTTGTATCTTTGAATTTCATAGTTACTGTATTTGTTAGTAATTTCTCTTAGCTCATCTTCATCTCAGGCATAAAATTCCGTTTTATTAGCATTTTTGATAGTAATTTTATAGAGCGGTGGCATTGCAATGTATATCATGCCAGCCTCAATTAATTTTTTCATGTATCTTCAGAAAAAAGTTAGTAAAAGTACTTGAATATGTGCGCCGTCAGTATCAGCATCAGTCATGATAATGATTTTGTTATACTGCGAGTTTTTGATATTAAAGTCCTCACCAATACCAGCACCAATTGTGTTGATGATTGTTGCGATTTCTTCATTGGCTAAAACATCAGTTAATTTTGCTTTGTCAGTGTTGATAACTTTACCTCTAAGCGGTAGAATGGCTTGGGTAACACGGTTACGTCCAAGTTTGGCTGATCCACCCGCCGAATCACCTTCGACTAAAAATAATTCCTTGACTTTTGGATCTTTTGATTGAGCTGGGGTTAGCTTGCCAGAAAGAATTTTTTTGTTATCTAATTTAGTTTTTGCTTTTCTAATTTCATTTCTTGCATTTCTAGCAGCGATTTTAGCTTCATAAGATTTTTTAATTTTGTGAATAATTTTTTCAGCAGTTTGTTTATTCTCATTAAGGAAAAAATTAATCTTTTCACTTACAAAATATTCAACTGCTTCTCTTGCTTCGGGGGTTCCTAGTTTGTCTTTGGTTTGTCCGACAAACTCAAGAATGCTTTCCGGAACTTTAAGTGAGATAACGGCGATTATTCCTTCACGGACATCGCTTCCTTCAAATGATATTTTTTTAATTAAATTGTTTTTGGTTGCGAATTCATTGATAGTTTTAGTTAGTGCTGTTTTAAAAGCGGTTTCATGTGTTCCCCCATCGCGAGTTTTAACATTATTAACAAAGCTGTAAATTGTTTCATTGTAATTATCAGTGTAAACTAAGGCAACATCCATCTCAATGCCATTATTTGCTACGCCGCGAGCATAAAAAACATCACTAACAAAATTTCTGCCCTCGCCAATAAATTTAATATATTCCTTAATTCCTTCTTCAGTTTCGAAAACAACATTCTCATCTTTTAATTCATTGATGTAATGAATTTTTAAATTGGGAATTAGAAAACTTGATTCACGTAATTTTTCTTTGACAGTTTCACTCGAAAATTTAGCCTTCTTAAATAGTTCATAATCTGGCCAAAATTGAACTCTAGTTCCCTGTTTAACTGTTGGCCCAAGACATCTAGTTTTTTCAACAATTGTGTCTTGAACAAAGGCGGTAAAATATTCTTTTTTATCACGATAAACATTGACTTCAAGTCGAGAACTTAAAGCGTTTACCACTGATGAACCAACTCCATGAAGTCCACCACTTGTTTTATATGCTCCTTCGCCAAATTTCCCCCCAGCATGAAGCTCGGTGAAAACAAGTTCAACTCCAGTTTTTCCAAGTTCATGTTTATTAACAGGAATTCCCCGGCCATTATCTTCAACAATAACTGAACCGTCAGCCTTCAAAATAATTTTAATTTTTGTAGCAAATCCTGCTAGCGCCTCATCTATTGAATTATCTAAAATTTCTCATATTAGGTGGTGAAGACCATTGGAATCGGTTGATCCGATATACATTCCTGGTCTCTTTCGAACTGCATCAAGACCCTTCAAAACTTTTAAATCTTTTGCATCATAATTATTCATACTCATAACATTAATTATAAATTAGTTGAAAATTATTTAAAATATTTCGTCAAAAGTTAGCATTTTTTGTTAAATATCCCAAAAATGATGAATATCTAACATTTTTTACTAATGCTAAAAAGTATAAAAAGTTTCTCTGTAATCTAAAAATATGCTTGAATATCATAATTTTTTGATTGCGATCAAACTTGAAATACTAGAATTTAAGAAGATAAAAATAAAACACCTTTGATCATTATTAGATATTTGGTGTTTTATTTTGGTTTGCTGATTGCAAAATTTAGCTATTTTGACTTTTCTTAGCTAATTCTTGCTCATAGAATGCCAATTTTTCTTTAAAATCCTTAACCTTTTGCTCTTTTTCTTCAATTGCCTGCTTGCTAGCTTTTTCCATAAATTTTGGATTTAGGATGAATTTTTGGTTGAATTCAATTTCATTTTTAGCATGTTCGATTAATTTATTTAGTTCATTAATTTCATTTTTCTTATCTTGTTCACTTAATTTAATATAGATTTTCATGTTATCTAATTTAATTAGTAAATCACTATTCTCTTCTCATTTAAAGTTAGTTAATTTTTCAATAATTAGCAGTGTTTTTTCGTCAAATTTTTGGTCATCACTTGCGAAAAATAAGGTTTTTGCTTTTGAAATTTTCTTATCTTCACGATATTTTCTTAATGTTGCAATCACTTGAATTAATGAGTCAATTCTGGCAATTTTATTTGCGTATTGGCCAATTTCATCGAAGTTAAAGATCTCTGTTTCTAGTAGTTCTTCTTGATAAATATTTTCAAATAAATAGTCAGTAGTAAATGACATGAATGGGTGAATAAAGATTAAAATTTCACGGAATAAATAGTGAATGAAATAGTTGTCATCTTTAAACTTATTAAATTCTAGATATCATCCCGAAAAATCATTGATAATAAAATCCTGTAGAAGCTTAAAGATAATGGTAAATTCATATTTTTCCATGCTTTGATTTACCCGATTTTTGAATGTTAGGAATTTATCCAAAATTCAGAAATCGTAGCTGTCAAGCTTATCGTAGTCAATTACTTCAACTAAATTGATTTTAATGTTTGCGATATATCTAGCAATGTTTCAGAATTTATTCAAGAAAAGTCTTGCCATTTGAATTTTTTCTTCACCGTAATTGATATCCTGACCTGGAGTTGAGTGGAAAATTAGTGACATCTTTAAAACATCGGATCCATATTTATCAATTATTTCGATTGGGTCAATACCATTACCAAGTGATTTTGACATTTTACGTCCTTGAGCATCTCTAACTAGGCCATGGATTAAAACATCATTAAATGGTTTCTGTTCAGTAAAATATAGACTTTGAAAATACATTCTTGCTACCCAGAAAAAAATAATGTCATATCCAGTAACTAGCAGACTTGTTGGAAAATACCGTTTCATTTTATTTTTATCTTGTGGTCATCCAAGAAAAACAAAAGGACTTAAGGCAGAGCTAAATCATGTGTCTAGTACATCTTCATCTTGAACTCAATTACTGCCATTTGGTTTTTCGACTTGAACAACAACTTTATCATTGTTATATCAGGCTGGGATACGATGTCCTCACCAGATTTGACGACTAATTGTTCAATCATGAACATTTTCCATTCATTGAATAAGATTTTGTTCGAATTTTTTTGGAATGAATTTAACACCATCTTCATCAGCGAGGTTTTTTAATAATAGTTTTGCTAATGAATTCATTTTGACAAATCATTGTGGTTGAACAAGAATTTCAACAGCGCTTTGGCTTCTTTCACTATAGCCAACATTCGATACTATGTCTTCGATCTTATAAATATAGCCTTCTTTTTTTAGCTTGTTGGCAATTAGTTCTCTTGCTTTGAAACGATCTAATCCCTGGAATTCTTCAGCCACAGCATTCATTTTTCCATTTTTATCAATACATTCATTAATTTCTAGTCCATTAGCCTTTATGATTTCAATATCATCAATAGCGTGAGCAGAAACTTTCATAATGCCGCTTCCAAAATTTGGATCAATTAGGTTTGACTCAACAATTGGGATCTCTTTTTTTGTTAAAGGATGAATTACAGTTTTATTAATCAAAGCATTATATTTTGTATCATGTGGGTTAATTGCTAGGGCAACGTCAGACGGTAGAGTTTCAGTTCTAGTTGTCGCAACAATAATTGCCTCATCACTATCTTTAATTGGATATTTTATGTAGTAAAGTTTTTGCTTAGTTTCAGTGTTAATAACCTCAATGTTAGATAGTGCGGTTTGAAGCTTTGGATCTCAATTAATTGGTTTTTTGTCACGATAAATTAGTCCGTTATTGTAAAGATCAACAAAAACTTTTAGCACAGCCTCATTTGCATCTTTATCAAGAGTAAAACGCTCCATGTCATAGTCTAGTGCTAGCCCTAATTTGTCTCACTGGTTAGAAATGTTTTTTGAATAAACATCTTTTCATTTTCAGATTTCTTTGATGAAATCTTCACGACCAAGATCATATTTGCTAATTTTATTTTCAGCCAATTTTTTCTCGACAGCAGCTTGCGTAGCAATCCCAGCATGATCTTTTCCGGGAATTCACATAACATCATAACCACTAATCTTTTTATAACGAATAATCGTGTCTTGAAGGTAAGTATCAAGTGCATGACCAATGTGTAGTTTTCCTGTTACGTTAGGAGGTGGAAGAATTATTGTAAATGGTGGTTTACTCTTATCATGTGTTGAGAAGCATCTAAGTGATTTTCACTTGTTATTTCGACCATCTTCAACAACTTTATGGTTAAATGTTTTATTCATACTATTTCCCTTATATTTTTTTAGATCATATAGACTTGTTAGGTCAATAATTTTAGTTTCTTCAAAATCAATTTTGTTATCAATATCAGTTTTTTCATTAGAAATTTCCTGAGTTTCATAGAAAAATGATTTTTTTAGTTCTTCATTTTTTAAATTTTCTTTATTTACCCAGCTTGAAATTTGTATTCATGTGCTTCAGATGTAGTGATTATCTTCAATTCTAAATTGAAAGACATCTTCGTAATCAACCTTACTATTTTTATACTCTTCATAGTTAAAAAGTGTTTGCTCATCTTCATATCCAAGAATTTTTTTAACATATGGGTTAATTGGATTTTTGATGATTTGACTTGTGCTTCCTTCTTCAACAACCTTATTGCTAGTAATAATAGTAAGTGATGAAGTTAGTTTGGCTGCTAGCTTGATATCATTAATAAAATAAATTCCAATATTATGATTATCATAAATATATTTATTTAATTTGTTAAGAATTTCAAATTGATTACCTTTTTTAAGAGATGAAATTCCTTGGCCAACAATGACAATATTTGGGTTGTTAATTAGGATTTTTTGAATCTCTAGTTTAATAATTTGTTCTTCAGTAAGTGATGAAAAACTCTTAACAGCATCATCAACAATAATGTTGGCATTAATTAGTATGTCATAGATTGTCATTTTCGTAATCAGAGTGTTAATTGCTTTGCTTTTAGTGGCTGAAAATTTATAGTAGTTAATTACGTGATCATAATCCTTTAGGTCAGAGAACATTCGACCCATAATTTTTTCATACATTTGTAGCGAACTAATTTTTTTATTAATCGTGTCATTATTGTTTTCGTTTAGGTTTTGTACATTGACTTTTTTAACTAAACCATTTAGTAGCGACTTAATTAGTTTGTAGTTTTTAAAATTAATTTTTCTTAGTCCTTCAGATTCACGATTTTGTTTTTTGGTTAGTTTTTGAAGATTGCTACCAATGGTATCCAGATTTCAAAGGTATTCATTCCGAGCATCTTTGTATTTAGTTTCAGCTAACTTAAGTTTTTCAATGTTAACATTATTACTATCAAATAGACTTGTTGTACTATCTTTATCGTGTCTTTGATTTTCAAACTCAATTTTATCTTTAGCGAGTTTAGCATTAAATCGATCAATAAAAACCTTAGTGTTCACTAAAAAATTACCAGAAACAATTTGTCTAATTTTATGACGATTTTTATTTTTGGAATTGCGAAGTGAAAGAATATTTGCTTCAGCAGTAATTGTAGATTTTAAAACAAGAATATCATCAATTAATTGATTAATATCTTCATGTTTTAGCTTCATAATTTTGTACTTGTGATGGTTAATAAATTTTAAAAACATTTTATTAAAATAAAAATTTTTATATAAGTATAAATACTGTGAGCTACTAACATTATTACGAATTTGGCTAATAATTTGGCGGTTGTCATTTTTGAGATCAATGATAATTTTTTTCAAGTGCTTAAAGCCACGCATTCATTTTTGAATAACTGATAGAAATACGTCTTTTAATTTTTTAATTTTTTCATATAGATAATTTTTCTTGGGCGCAATATTTAAATATTTACGGTTTAATTCTTCATATTCGGCTTTGGCGCGAAGATATTCAAGTTTGTTAAAATATGAAACTCCATCTGTGTATTTTTTTAAAATGGTTCTAGTAAAGTTATGAAGCATCAGCTCCTGTACCCGGAAGGTGCTGATAATTTTAAGAAAATTTTCGCTAATGAAGTCAATAACTTTATTTAGCTCAACAAGATCATTTGTATTAAAACCATTATTTTTTATGTCAATTAAATAATTAGCAATGATTTTAAAATCCTTATTAATTTCTCTTTGTAAATTTAAGGCAATGGCTGCGTATTTATTTTTAATTAAGATCCGATAGTCTTGGTAGGCTTTATTTCATTTGTGAATGAAATCATTGGCGAAACCCTTTAGAATTTGGTTGTCTGTGATATATTTTCTTAAATAACTAAAAACAGTGACATTATTTTTGGCACTGTTAATGACATCTTCATTAAAACCAAATCCAATTCTTTTCTGAAATTCGGGATTTTTATGAGTGAAATAAAACTCTTTTTGGTCTAATTCAAATTCAATAAAACCTTGATATTTATTTAATTTAATGTTGCTATTAGTAATTGCTTGAAAAACTTTTCTGTTAACTTTTTCATTGTTAGATAAAATCCCTAAAACATTATTAGAATTCACTGAAAAATTTAGGTTGCTAATAAGAGTCTCAAGGTTATTGTTATTTTCCTCAACAAATTTTAGATTAATTATCTTTAAAGCAGTAATTTTTTTTGCTTCCATTAGAAACGGTCACCTTCTTTTGATTTAACAAGTGGAGCAACGATTTTATATGTAGCAAGGATAATTCCCAAGTTGAAGAAAATTTTAATTGGACTTAATAGAGTTTGCGCCGTCATATTAACTCAAAAATCAGTTTTAAGAGTTTGAGCGTCAGCTAGTGCTAGTAGAATAACATTAATAAATTCTAAAATTGCACAGAAGGAAATGATAGCCATAACTTCAATAAATGTTTGATATTTCTTTTTTAAAAAGACACGGTACAAAATTACAAATAGTCCCATTAATACAAAACCAGAAGAAGTTAGAAAGATGTAGAATTGTTTACTTTTAACTAAACGATTATGTTCAAATACAGAATTGTCTAATTTTGCGAAAATGACTAAAATGATTAAAATTTGTAAACCCAACATAATTAAAGTCGAAACAAAACTAAAGTTAATCATTGCGGTTGGTTTTTTCTTATTTTCAAGCAAAATGATCTTAACTTCATAAAAAGCAATTTTTTCTGAGAAATACTGTAAATCCTCCGAATTACCCCGAACAAGAGCTTCAGAGTATTGAACTTTGAAATACTCAACAATTTCTTTAAATTTGTATATACGATAATTACGTGAAAAGAAAATTTCATTAATATTGAAGAAGTAGTATGCAATTAAGCCTGGAATAAATCCCGCAGTGGCAACTGCTAAAGTATACAAAAAGTTATAGTAAGTTGGGATGAGGGCAAAGGATATTAAATCGGCTAAGACACCAGTAATTAGGCCAACAATTGGACCGAAAATAAAGCCAGTAATTTTAATTGGTAAACCAATAAAACTAAATTTAAAACTCGGCAGCGCACTAATTGGCAGGATTCTAACTGAGATAATAAAGAATACAACTGAAACCGCAATCAAAACACCAACAAAGGCAATTCTTTTTGAATTTCATTTACGATATGAAATGTTTGACTGTGATCTTACTCATTTTAAATAATGCTTTATTCCCCCGGGTATTCTAGATTCCATTATTTTCCTTTCTTCATATATTTAATTATATAACATATAAATTTTTAGCTAAAATCTCCCTAAATAATTTAAATGTTAAATTTTTTTCTTCTTCAAAGACTTGATTTCTCAATGGTTGGTTGATTAATAAAAGTGTGATAAAAACTTGAATTGACAATAACGCCGGTATAAATGAAATATGCAGTAACACTAATTAATAAAATAACATACATAAATGTGGCAACAACTCCAAATTTTTTATAGTCAATGGCCGATGAAATTGAACCAAATAGTAAAATAAACACGGATATTGGAATTGAAGCGATTAAAGCACCAGGATGAGCTTGTGAAAATTTTAGTTTGAAGTTTGGCGCAAATTTGAAGTATGCCAAAAATGATAGATAAGTTACTATTGGTAAAAATACGATGACAGTAATTCAGTAAACTAGCTTAAACTGTCAATCTAAATTTAGTTTAGTTTGCATTGGGTCTTTTGAAT
This sequence comes from Mycoplasma phocoeninasale, assembly GCF_012934885.1. Classification (GTDB taxonomy): domain Bacteria; phylum Bacillota_I; class Bacilli_A; order Mycoplasmatales; family Metamycoplasmataceae; genus Metamycoplasma; species Metamycoplasma phocoeninasale. The sequence goes on from NZ_CP051480.1 coordinate 517,539, forward strand.
TAAGAATGCTGTTAAGAGCATCGGGATAAAGTGAATCAATTAAAAAAGTAACGAAGGCTGTTAAACAAAGTAAAAAGATTGTTAGCAGAATTGAAATCGTTAAACTCACAAAGAATCCTTTAATTCGAGTTTTGATCATTCTGTGCATTGAATTGTGGCGATATAGTGCGTCAATTGAGAAAATAAACTTTGAATATCCCTTTGAAGCTAGTCAAATAACTGATAGAGCAAAAATTGCAAATCCAAATGCTGCTCCTGCACCACTTTTTCAAAGTGATGAAATAACAGGAATAACGTTAGATATTCCGGGAATAATATCCCCCAAGATAACTGATCTTAAAACAAGTTCATACCTTTCACTAATTGAGCCGATTGTTCCTAACAAAAGACTAATAATTGGAATAAATGAAATGAATAAATACATTGCATATCCAGCCGGAACAAAAGCAAATTCATTTGAATTGATTTTCTCATAAGTAGTATTAACAATTTCTTTCCCCTTACTACGCGATGAGCGAATATAGCGAGAAATTGCAACAAACAAAATTCCATAAATTATTCATTTAATAATTTTCTCGAGAAAAGTTTTCTTTTTGCGGTTAACAACAATTTGTGATGAATTAACTGAAACTTTGGCATTTGAACTAGAATCATTGTTAGATTTCTTCTGTCAACCAGTTTTAATTTTATTAGGTTTTTTATTGAACACTATTTGAACCTTTCTGTAATTTTTTGGTTAATTTCATCCATTTTTGCTTTCCCCATTGTTTTTTTCATAATTTGGCCAGCTAAAAATTTTTTAGCTTTATCAGCATTTTTAATAAAAGTACTTTCAAGATCAGGATTTTCTTCTAGAATACTATCAATTACTTCATCAAGCGATACATTGCTTTCCTTTATCATAAAGTTATTATCCTCAATAATTTTCATGATTGAATTTTTTTCTCTATCTTTAATTTCAATAATTTTTTTTACATCAGCTTTGTTAATTTTGCCATCAATTACTAAATTAAATAATTCACTTGCTTCATTGGCTGAAAGGTTAAATTCAGAAATGCCTTTTTTAGCTAAATTTAAATAGCTAATAATCTCAGAAAAGAACAAGTTAGTTGTTTTTCTGCGGTCACTACTGCTAATTTTGTCTAAATAATTTGCATATTCAGTGTTATTTAGTAATTGATTAATTTGCATTTGATTTAGACCTAAACTTATGTAGCGCATTTCTTTTTGGAATGGAGTTTCTTCAATGTTTACACTGTCGATAAGTTCATCATCGAGGGCAATATATGGAATATTAGGATCGGGAAAATATTTATAATCAAGAGCATCACTTTTTGATCGCATCATCACCGTTATTTCACTTGCTTCATCAAAGCGCTTGGTACATTGTTCAATTGACTTATTTGCTTGATAGCTTTCAAACTGTTGGTTTGCCTCATATTCAATTGCTTTTTCAACATTTGATAATGAATTTAGGTTTTTAATTTCAACTCTTGTTCTTAGTTCATTACTATCTTTTGGACGAATTGATAAGTTTACGTCAGTTCGCAAACTACCTTCATTCATTTTGGCATCACTAATATTAAGTGATAAGGCTGTTTGTCTTATTGCTTCTACATAGGCTACGGCTTCTCTGGCAGAATGAATGCTTGGTGTTGACACTATTTCAATTAGTGGAATTCCTGCGCGGTTATAATTAATTTTAGTAAATTCACCGTCATGAATTGATTTAGCAGTATCTTCTTCTAAATGAATTCTCTCAATTGCTATATCTTTTCATTGATTATCAACTTTTATTTTGATTGATCCGTTTTTACCAATTGGGTTAAATTGTTGGGTTATTTGATATCCCTTAGTTAGGTCAGGGTAGAAGTAATTTTTTCGATCAAATCTAATTAGCTTATCAATTTCCATGTTTAGCGCTTTTGCTAATTTGATGCCTTTAATAATAGCCCCTGAATTAACAAGTGGAAGAGTACCGGGATATGCCAAATCAATATTCGAGACCATTTGGTTGACTTCTTTTCCAAATGAGTTTTCAACTGGTGAGAACATTTTAGTTTTTGTATTAAGCTCTAAATGAATTTCAATGCCAATTACCATTTCTCAATCTTTATGCATGATTTTCTCCTAAAAGCTCTTCAAAATACAGAGCAATGTCAAAAAGTTTTTTATCGCTATAAATTTCTGTATCAATAGTTAAATTAAATGGCATTTTATTACTATCTTCTCCCATTTTTAAAGTTAGTGAAGGGTTACCAACTAGATTTGCGTAGGTTAGAATATAGTCCATATATGAACTACGATATTCTTTTCCGATTAATGGAGCGGAGTCATTTGAAGCAGGGTAAATAAAACAGTCGGCTTGTTTGTGGATCTTACTAAAATATTCAGTTAAATATCTTCTCATTCGTTTAGCCTTTACAAAATATTTGATCTGATTTTCAGATTTTAGAAAATATGATCCCAAAATTAGGCGTGACTGAACCATCTTTCCAAGACCTTCAGATCGAGTCTTGATAAAACTGTCTTTTCAATTTTTGCCCTCAATTCGAGCTCCAAATTCAACACCAGTTAGATTAGCAAGATTTGATGAGGCTTCTGAAAAAGCAATGATTTTATAAACTACATCGATTGATTTCAACAATTTTTCATCAACATTAATTTTTATAAGTTCAATTCCGCTATTGGCTAGTTTTTTTAATGTATCTTGATAGCTTGCCTTGACATGATCTGTTAATTCATCAAAACAATCTAAATATGCAACCTTCTTTGGTTTGATTTTTTTGACTTGATTGAAATCAAAACTTAAATCAATTGAGCTAAGATCGTGAACTAAATCTTGTTTGTATAACACACTGCTTAAAAGAGCTGTTTTTTCAACACTGTGAGTAAAATAGGCAACAGTATCAAGTGATGTCGCAAAGGCAAAAAGACCATAGCGACTTACTGCTCCATAACTTGGTTTAAATCCAATACAACCAATATTTGATGCTGGTTTTCTAACTGAATCACCAGTATCTGAACCAATTGCAAAATCAATGTTTTCATAAAAGGTTGCTGCTGCTCCAGATGACGAACCACCAACTAAATGATTATCATTTAGTGGATTTTTAATAATTCCGAAAGCGGAATATTCTCCTGATCCACCTAATCCAAATTCATCTAAATTAGTTCTTGCAACACAGGATGCTCCAGCTTCTTCTAGTAATTTTATGACAGTTGATTTATACGCCGGTTTAAAGTTTCTTAAGATTTTAGATGAAGCCATACTAAATGTATTTTCATCTGCATAATTATCTTTAACAGTGAAAATATTATTAGCTAAAATTCCACTATTTTTCAATGTGGCGTCTTCAAAGACGTAAGCAATAGCATTATTGCTGTCATTTTGTAATTTTTTGATAACTTCTTGAATATTTTTATTCTTCATTGATTACCTTCTTAATAATTACGAATTCTTCATCGCGATTGGCCGCATTTCTTAAAATATCATTTTTGTTTAAGTAAAAATCTTTATTAATTTCATCTTTACGAAGATCTTTGAAAGATAAAGGTTTTTCATTAATGTGCGATAGTGCTTTTCAACTACTTAAATCAATAGCATCTAATTCTCTTAGGCCGCTGTCGATTTGCATAAGTAATTTCTTGGCTAATGATAGCACTTCTTCACTAGGCTCAAATAGTAAATCATTCGCTAAAGTTTTTAAATGTTTGTCATCCATTTTTAGCTCCTATCATTTTGGTAAAGAAATAAAAATTTGTCCATTGTATTCATCAAATTCTTCACTTAAATTTTTCAATTTTATTGAATATGAATGTAGAAATAAGCGTTTTGCGAATTTGCCACCGTATTTTAGATCACCCAAAATTGGGCAGTTTAAATAAGCTAGTGTTGCTCGAATTTGATGGGTTTTTCCAGTCATAATTCTTGCATATTTACGTTTATTTTCTTTATAGAATATTGTTCTGGCCTTAACTCCGAATTTGGGATCAACAACCATCTTTTCATTTTTAATATCTTTTTTAAGGCGAACAGTAATATCTAAAATATCTTCATCAAAATCAGAAACAAATTGATAAACCTTTTCAAAATCATGTTGTTTTGCTTCGAATTCTACTAGGGTTTTATAGTTTTTTGCATAGATTACAATTCCACTGGTTTTCTTGTCTAGCCTTCCAATTGAAGCTGGTTGAAAAGAAGATGTTTTACGGTAGTTTAGATATTTAAAAATTTGTTTATCAAGTGAGTTTTCTTCAGAGTGCATAGCAATGTTGGTTGCTTTGTCAACAATCAAAAGATTTTTATCCTCAAAAATTACTTTAAAATTAATTTTGGCTAAATTCTCTTCCTGCGCTTTAAAAGCATCAGTGATTCCATAAATCTCAATTACATCGCCTAATTGGACTTTGTATTGTTTATCTTTGGTTCTAATACCATTGACTTTAATATCCTTTTCACGAAAAATTTTTTCAATTTTTGAAATAGGAACATTGTTGCACATTTTGACAACATATTTAAAAAGAATGCGGTTGACATCATCATTTTTGGCAATAAATTTCATCATATTATTCATCCTCAGATGACATTATTACATTTTCGTTTGTATCTTGTCTTTGTGAATCGAATAAATTGAAATCTTTGTCAAGAATTTCTTCATCTTCATTTGAGTAACGACTAAATTCTGGGAAGTTTGGAAGTTCGGCTAATGTTTTGATTTTGAAATAGTCATAGAATTTATTGGTAATTCCGTATAAAATTGGATTTCCTGGAGTTGATGCAAATCCAACCTCTTCAATGATGTTTTTTTCAAGCAAACTAGCCACAATCCCATCACTAATTACTCCTCTAATGTTTGAAATCATTGAACGAGTAACGGGCTGTTTATAAGCAACAATTCCTGCTACTTCAATAGCGGCATTTGATAGTCTTTGCTTTTTAGTAATGGTAACTAAAGTTGTGATGTATTCCTTAACTGATTCAACAGTTAAAAATTTAAAAACATCATTAAATTCATAAACCTTTATTCCTCGATCTTGTTTGTTAAAACTGTCTTTAAAGTCTCGTAGGAGTTTTCTACCTTCTTGTACAGTGTTTAAATTAAAAACTTCTTTTACTTGCTCTGAACTAATTCCTTCACTGCCTTGAATAAATAGCAGCGCTTCGATAATTTTATTCTTCATATTCTATCCCCTTCTTGAATACAATTATTCCTTCATTGTCTTCTTGTTCTAAAACAACAATTTGTTGTCTAGCTAAATCTAAAACTGCTAGCAGTGTGATGACAAAATGTCCGACACTTGGTACATTGAAAATTTCTTCAAAAGTTAGTGTTGTTTTATTTTTAAACAAGGCAATAATTCTTTTTTTCTGTTCTTCTGGACTAACAGCAATTGTTTCAATCGTAATATTTCTAATAATTTCGGCATATGTTCTTTCGAACATTTTTCTTAAGGTAATAACTAGTTTAGAACTATTTGAATGTCCATCTAAAATGCTTGTGTCATAATCTTTTTCAAACTCTTCAGTATCTTCAGGATCTTTTGAGTATAGGTTTTTTCTTTTTTCTTCTTGCTCTCTTAGTAGAGCTGAGATTTCCTTGAATTTTTCATATTCGGCAATCTGCTCGAGTAGCCGTTTTTTCTCTTCTTTAATCTCTTCTTCAGCTGCTGGATCTTGTAAAACCATCCGTGCTTTTAGCTGTAGTAGTGTTGCTGCCATTACTAAATATTCAGATGCAATGTCAACTTCATAATCTTGAAGGTTTTTGATAATTTCTAAGTATTGATTAGCTAGCTCCAGTAAATCGACATCAAAAATACTAATGTTCTTTTCTTTAATTAAAGTAACTAGTAGATCAAGCGGCCCGTCAAAATTACCTAATTTGAAGACTCTTTTATCTTTTACTAATTCTTGCTTTTCGGAATCATTGCTGTCATTTTCATTTAGAGAAATTTCTCTAACTTCGGGTTTTATAATTTCATTCATATTTTCTCTTACTTACTTTTTATTTCTTTTTGAATAGGTATTTTTTATCGTTTCTTTTGACGTGATAGTTTGGTCTATATAATTTGATGCAATAATTTTCTGAACACTTTCAGCTAAAGCCTTTGGTTCTAAAGTTTGAAACTGAATTGGCTTAAGAAGGTGGTGAAATGTAACTTCAACTTCAAGCTCTTTACTACGATTTCAATCTAAAGCATTAGCAGCATTATTAATAGTTACTGGAACAATTGGAAGAAATGTAGATTGTGCTAAACGAAAGGCGCCGCTACTAAATTGTCCTAATTTGCCATCTCTTGTTCTAGTTCCTTCAGCAAAGATAACACCACATGACTTGTTTTTTTTCACAAATTTTCCAAAGTCGCTAAGAACTTCAAGGGCCTCTCTTGGTTTTTTAGTATCAATGAAATGTGTGTTTGCCATTTCGGCAATTTTTTTAATTCTTCTTTTTCCTTTAGTTTCTTTTTTGGCGATAAAGTTAGCTAATTTACTTTGTTTTTTTCCATCCCCATGGTTTCATAGAGCTGAAAAGATAATTAATGGGTCAAGATATGTTGAATGGTTTGGAATAAGTAAACAGGGACCGCTAGGAACATTGTCAAATCCATTAACCTTAACTTTAACATTAAGATGATCTAAAATTCTTGACAAATACTTCTGCAAAAAGAAATTCTTTTCCTCAGTGCGATAGTATTCTGGCATTTTGCGATTTCGACTTGCCTTTCCAGATAGCTTTGAGATGTTAATTCAGATTGGAAGGGCCCTTCAAAAAACTCTAGTTTTTAATTTCATTTATACCTCCTAATTTAAATGTCATGGCAATTACATGATTACTTTCATTTGTTGTTGTTATTTCAAAATTTTCAAATTGATATTTTCCGCTTTTATTTTTGTTAATTAAAATTTTGGTGAAATCTCAATATTTATTATCGGCTTTGTAAATCGCTTCTTTAATAGCTCAGCGATTTGCCAAATATCGAATTTGTCTTTTTTTAGGTAATTTTTCTCATTCATTAATTTCACAAGGATGCAAAAATTTAGCAACATGATGTTTCTTAATTTTCTTAAATCTACTAATTTTAACTAAGTCAATACCAATCATATTATGAATAATCCCTAATATTAATAGATTATACATTAATATGCTAAAGCTATACTAATATTTAAATTTTTGAGAGTTACAAAATTAAAAAAAAATCCCAAGAAAGTGTGAGATTTTTTCTTTAAATTTAGCATAGTGGATCAAATGGCGAGATAATAATTGGCTTTTTATCTAAGCCTTCAGAAACATCATCGGCAAGGAATTTTTTATCGACAATGGCCATAAAATTGTATTCATCGAATCATTTATCACTCATTGAAAAATAACCCTTTTTACCAGCTGCTTCGCCTCAGCTATTTTCAACTTTTCAGCTGATAACATTACCGTCTTTGTCTAAATTAACGCCGATCATGTTCATTGCATGACTTATTGTTGAAGCACGTGATTCAAAACGTTCTTTTTTATCAAAATCTGGAGTTCTAGTTAATGTTAGATCAAAGTCATATAAATTGGGATCCATAATTCCATCCCTAGAAGAAAAGCTACCAACGTCGCACCCAAATCAAACACTTTCGTTATTTTTTAGTTGTTCTATCATTGCCTTTTTCATAACATCTAAATCAACATTTAACATTGTTAGTGGCATTCCTTCTTCAACGTTTTTTATGTAGTTCGAAACAAGAAGTTGATTTTTCGGATATTTTTGTCGTGGGTCAGCAACCAAATCCACTTTATTAGCCAAGAAACTTTTGGCATATTGTTTATAAAAATCTAATGGACTTATATTTTCAATTCTTTGAAATTCTTTATCTTTGTTGCGAAACTCAAAATCAAAATTCTTTGGAGGTCTTCCTAAACTTTTAATTAAAATATTATAAACATCGCTTAAGGCTTGTTCTTTTAGATCTTCTACTTTCTTTAGATTTTTATTTCTGCGATATTCTTCTCTCATTTTGGCGGTATATGCTTTTAGTCTCCAATTAATCTGCGTTACCATTTCGGCAGTTGATTCACTGTGAAATGACTCATTCATTGCTTGTTTTGGACAAACACCATACTTTTCGATAATGTTAGTGAAAAATTCTCAGTATCCACCATCAGTAACGGGTTCTTTGTTAAATAGCCTAAATAGATGATCCTCACTGTCAACCTCTAAGCCTTCGCTAATAATTCATGATAGATAAACATTGGCTTTCTCTAGTTTATCAAAGAAATGAATATAGTTTTGTGAAAGCTCCAATGATTCAAGTTTTAGTTCATCCATAATTTTTAATCTAACGGCATTTAGAGCGGCAAAAATTCAACATCTACCACTTTGTTTTTGGTTGGTAATATTTCCTGCCTTTACTTCAATTGAGAATTCAAAATTATGTTTTTTCGTAACTTCGTTATTAATTGAGCTCTGTTTTATTCCGTTTTTAAAAATGGCATTTTCAATTACCCTATTTGTAGGATTACTCTCATATTGCTCTTCAAATTTTTCTAGTATTTTATCATTAATATTTTTCATATTATCTCTTTTCTTTTTTGTTATTACCATTATTTTTTGTGTGTGCACAAAAGGCTAGCACGTCAACAATATCTTCAGTTTTACCGATAAATGTTAGCAAGTCATTTTCTAGGATTTCAAAATCACCTTCAGGTAAATAAGTCATATTGTTTCGATTAATCATTGTTACCGAAACATGGTATTTATTGCGGAAACCTAGCTCACTAATTTTTTTGTTAAACACATCTGCATTTTGGATGTGAATTGAAGCACTAACAAAGCCATCTTGAAGTTCAACCATATTTTTTGAGTAAAGTGCCAAATTTGGGTTTGCCACTAATAGTGCTGTTCTCTTTCCGGCTTCTTCTTCTGGTGAGACAATTAAGGTAACCCCAATTTGTCTTAGCACTTGAGCATGTCGTGGCGAAGTTGCCCTAGCAATAATTGATTTAACTCCCATTTCAGCCAAAGCTGCGACAATTTCAATGTTGTTTGAAGCACTAACAATAACTACATCAAAATCTTTCATGTTTAATGCTTCTAAGGTTTTCTGTTCAGCACAATCAGCTACATAAATCATCTCAACTTCATCTTTATATGGAGTTAAGTGTTTTTCATCACCATCAACTAGTACAACACGGATATTATTTTCACGGTCTTTTAGTAGTTGATCGGCAATTGCTGCCCCATAGCGTCCAACTCCAATGATGCAAATTTCACGTACTTTTTTAAATAATTTCATAAGATTCTCCTTGTTTTTTACATTCTATTATCCAAAAAACAATAATTATATATGTTACCATTTCCCTAAATTTAATATTTAAAATTAGGTTAAATTGGAATGCCATAAAAAAAATGACAAAAAAAAGTTCCAGAAAAGCCAAAAAAATTGCAAAAATATCACCTGAAAATTAGAAAATTAGAAAATTATTGGAAAGTGGTAAAATTTCTATTTATGACTAGAAGAAAATCAAAAATAAGACATGGAAATATCATTTTTAGATTTTTAAGAAAAATTGGAACAATTAGATATATCTTTCTAATTTATGTTTTATTTACCATTTTTATGTCAATTTTACTATATTGAAATATCTCACATAATTTTGATGAAGAGGGCAACCGAATCAAGATTTCATATCTTGATGCGCTTTTTGTTGCTTCTTCAGCTTTTAGTGATACCGGGCTAACAACAGTAGTTATTAGCGATACATTTAATGCCTTTGGTCAGGCGATTATTGCCTTTTGTATTGTCGTCGGTGGAATTGGGATTTTTACTTTTAAAGTTTATTTATTCCAGTCGATACTAGGATTAAAATCAAGTATTTTTAACAGTCAAGTATCACTAACTGAGCGCGGTGCCAATAATGTAAATGAAACTAAAAAAATGATTAAAATTTCGATTAGTTTCCTAATTATTGTTACTTTAATGGCATCATTAATTTTCACTTTTATGTTCTATTATAATCCAAGTCCATACTTTAATGATGCTAAGGCAACTGCTACTACTAATCACCTTTTTAATCCTTATGTCAAAGAAGCAAATAATCCTTATCAAAATTTTAATCTCTCAATTAGATATGGAATATTTCACGCCATTTCTTCTATTAACAATGCCGGCTTTGACATTATTGGAAGCAAAAGCTTACAACCCTACTATCAAGATTTCGGGTTGCAAGCAATGACTATTGTGATTTTTTTAATTGGTGGAATTGGCTTTCCGGTAATTTATGATATTTGAAAAAAAATTATTTCTACTAATAAAAACTCACCTCATCATCGTTTTAGTTTGTTTACCAAATTTACTTTAATAACATATGTGGTGACAACTGTTTTGGGCTTGACTTTGACGGTTATATTCGAGACAACAACAAAAAACAGTGAATCATTTTGAAATCAACAAGAATATGGAAATACCTGGAGTAAACTCTTTGCCATTTTCTTTCAAACAAAATCAACAAGATCAGCAGGATTTTCAACCGTTAATTACTTTAACTTTACTCAACCAACAATTTTAATTCACGCTATTTTAATGTTTGTTGGATTTTCACCTGTTTCTACTGCCGGAGGGATTCGCAACACAACTATTGCAGTTATATTCTTAAGTATTTTAACTACCATTAGGGGCAAAAGAACTGTTCATGCCTTTAAACGTCAAATTGGAAAAGAAACCTTAATTAAGGCAATTAATGTTTTTGCCATTGCATTATTTTCAGTCGGAATTTTTACCTTAATTGTTTTTGCGACAATTCCAACTGCGGCAAAAACTGCGCACAACGAAGATTTCACAATGTTAAAAGTATTTTTTGAAATATGTTCAGCATTCGGTAACTCAGGTCTTTCAATTGAAATTACTAATAGCGTTTTAACCGTTGGCAAATTATCATTAATTCTCGTAATGATAATGGGTCAATTCGGAATTCCACAAGTTATTAAAATTTGAGGAAGAACAAAATCAACACCAGAGCAATATCAATATATCTATGAAGATGTATCTATTGGCTAGGAGATATTATGAAAAGAAACAAATTTAATAAAACAATTATTGGTCTTAGCACCTTTATTGTTTTAGGATCATCAGGAATTATTGCTGCCTCATGTAGCAGTAAATCTACAAAAGAACCAATTACAACTACTCCAGAAAAGCAGCAAACCTTATCAGGACAAATCAACTATCTTGCCATTGGAGATGACTATACTGCTGGCAATAACTATAGCAGTAATAACTTCATTATCAATGGCCTTGATGAACAAAGCAATGAAATCAAAGGTTTATCATATGCCTCTTATTTAGCAAACGCTATTAAAGAGTTAGGCGATGAGAAGACTGCACTTGGCTCATATCACAATTATGGTTTTTCAGGCTCAAAATTAGATGATTGACTTTATATTTTAAACTCAGCAAAATATCCAATTAATGCTGAAATACAAAATAATGTTGAATACAATAAAAGCATAATGAAAAATGCCAATTCTGACCGATTTGAAAAACAATTTGGCAATTTTGATGAAGATGCTTTCACCAAAATTAAAGACAGTATTAAAAATGCTAACTTTCTAACTATTTCAATCGGGCTGAATGATTTTTTTAATGACCTTGATTTATTTAATAATTTATTTGCAATTACTAATGATTCAGCAAATTACGAAAGCATTGAACAAGATCTAAAGGCTTGATATGACAATCTAGCAATTAAGTCGGCAGCAATAAATCAAAAATATAATAGCCTAATTGATGAAATTAAAGCTATAAATCCTAATGCTAACATTAATCTAGTTGGCTATATTAGCCCTTATTTAAGATTAAGTAGTATTCTTAGAAAACAATTTAATAAAGACTACATATATGACGGCGTAAAAGTTTTAAATAATTTACTTAAAAAAGTTGCTAATGATCGCAAAATTAATTTTGTTTCTTTCCATGATGAAGAATCAATTATTAGTAGTCCTAACAAGTTTTCAGCTGATATTTTTGAAATGCTACCATCGCTTGGGGCATATAAAAAATTAGCTCAAGATATTTTTATGAAATTAGCCATTGATTCAAGTAAATATAGTGAAATCATTGGTAGTATAAATTCAGATAGTGATAATGCATCATATCGTCAAGCTATCTTATTTGCTAAAGATGCTGAAGAGATTAAACAAACAATTCTGGGTGTGACTGGCGATAATGTTGATAATTTCTTAACTAAAAAATATCCTTTTGAAGAAGAAGGCGAAAACCAAACACTTCTTGCAAATGAAAACCAACAAAAAGACAACAATCCTTTTATTATCTTGAAAGCTAAATTTAATGAAGGTAAAAATCTAAATATTAGTAATTTAATTTTATTTTTCAACACAACAATGAAGCTTTTAGGTCTTAATTTATCAGAGCTTAAATCAACTTTTATCGAACTAAAAAATGATTTAGAAGATTCTGAGAACCGTCAAGTATTTATCCAATTTATTGACGAAATTTTAGGCAACCAAACTCTTCAAAACAATCTTATTGAGGCCAAAACTAAAATCAATGAATTAATTGAAAAAAAATCATATGAAAACCTTGAAGCTAAAGACATCGCCTCAGCCTTCAAAGAAATTTTTCTATCCCCTATTAACATATATACATTTTTTAGGGAATTATCAAAAACTGATTTCATTAAAAATCCAATTATTACATCGAAATCTAAAACCTACACAGAACTGATATTACGTGACTTATTTGGATCCAATTTAGTTAAATCTTTTTTACCTTCAACAATTGCCGAAAATCTTGATAGTATTTTCAACAAAAGTGATTTTCAGGATTCCTTAAAAAATGTAATAAATGCTTTTATTAGTCATTTTCTTTCTGAATCTGATAAGTATAGCAAAACAACAAGTTATGTTGAATTTATTAATATATTATTTAAAGATAGTGATGCAGAAATCAAAAAATTCCTTGAAGTATTAATTAGTAATTTAAAAGATAGTCCTGATACTACCAATGCCTTAGTTTTAGAAATTGCCAATAGAATCAAAACTACTTACAATTTAGATGAAAGCAATTTTGAAAACATCAAAAAATTTATTAAAGTTTTTATCCTAAATATTGATGACTTTAAACATGTCAATAAACTCCTAGATTTTGGTATACAATCATTAATTGAAATGCAAAATGAAACATCAGAGAATAAAACTATTGATAATTTCTTTAATCATTTATTTATTTCTATTTTAACTGATAAATTTGATAGCGAAAAAAAACACAACCTACTATTTTCTCTCATTTCGGCAAATTTAGGAAAAAGCAAAGAAGAGCAAAATGATTATGTGAAAGGGCTACAAACTCTTAGCCTAGCATATTTAGCAAAACAAAACTTATTTGATTCAGCTAATATTAGTAAATTAATTAATGAGAAAAATCGCGAAAGCATTACCTTGCTTTTATCTAATTTAGTTAAAAATGACAGTGGTGAGCTAACTGAAAATGGCCGTAACTTTATTACTAATATCACTAGCTCAGTGCTGGAAAAAGAGATTCAAGATCCTGCCTCAAATTTCAATACATTATTAAAACAAATTAGTTTCCTTGCTATTAATCCAATTAGTGCAGCTTTAAAAACTACATTTGGCGAAAACATTCAAATTAATGGTGAGAGTGTGGAGGTTTTCGTTGAAAAAATCTGAGATGATTTATGATCTCAAATAAGAAATAAAGAATTTAGTAATGATCTCAAAAATCTTATATCAAAAATTCTTGAAAGAGGACATCAATATGAGACTAGTTCAATATATAGTTTCATTATTTCACTACTAAAAGATGTTAAAAATAATAAACTTCTAGATTTAGTTAGCGGATTAGTTAAGAGAATTTTAAGCTCTGATGAAATTGTAAATAACGTTGTTCTTGGTTCACTTTCAGTTTTTGAGCAAAGTGCAAAAATTGAACTCTCATCTGAAAAGAAGCAACTTATTTCTTCATATCTAGCTAGTTTAATAAAAAATATTTCTGATTCAAAACTATATGTTTTTGCCAAAGCAAAACTAGAAAGTTCATTAAGTAAAATTGACGAAAGTAAGCAAAAGAATTTTGAAAATCTTGGCACTTATCTTAAAACTAGCATGGCGGAACTATTTAGCTCACAGAATACAACTCTTAGCGGAGAAATTCTTGATCTTATTTTTGTTAAAAATCTAAATAATGAACAAAAATTTCCATTTAATCAGACTATCAAAGTCTTTGCAGCAATTTTAGGAGAGGACAAAATTGTTGATTTTGCCTTGTCTAAATTTGATGTTAAAAATCTAATCGATAAATTAATATCAAATGTTAAATTGGATGAAAGTTTAAGTGCCAATACTCAAAAATCCATTAGAGAAATTTTAGACAATCTTAATGTCTTTATTAAAGAAAATTTTGATAGTAAAATCTTACCTCTTGTTAAAGAACTACTGAAAGAATTCTTTGCAACAAATGAAAGTAAAAACTTTAATTCATTACCTGAGTTAATGAAAGAATTTGTGGTAAAAAACAAAGATAAACTAAAAGGAAAAATTAACGACTTAATTGTCACCTTGACAAAAGACAATAATAATCTAAAGAAAAGTTTATCAAAACTAACAACATCATTAATTACCGATAATATTCCTGGATTTAATTGAGGAAGTGGTAGAGAAACACTTGAATCATCAATTGCTAAATTGGTGGATATTTTACCTAATTTGGGCTTAACTGACGTTATTCTAGAAACACTATTTAGTAATATTGAGGATAATTTAGTAAATCACCAACTAGATGTTAACAAATACACATTCACTATTAAATTCGCAACAATAATTAATAGCATTAGCTTTAATGATTTAATTAGTTTTATTAAGCAATTAAATTCAAATGAAATTAAAAATCTAGCCTTGCTAGCATTAAAGAATTTAAAACATATTTTAAAACTTCGTGCTACACCCACAGCAGTAAATGCTACAAATCTATCACAAACAACAACTCTAAGCAATCGCTTTAAATTTAGTTTTAAAGGTGAAATTACTGTATCACTAGAAAATTGATTAAAACTTTTCAAAGCAACTTTTTCTATTTTGGATAAAAATGATAAAAATGAAATTAATAAAACTTTGATTGAAGAGATAAATGATTTATTTAATAATCAAGAAGCTAAAAAATTTATTAGTTTTAAACTAAGTTCAATTTTAAATTCATTAGTTGAAAAAGCTAATCCTAATAATAAAATTTGAGCTAACTTATTAGAATCAATAGTTAATGGACTATTTGAAGGTAATAGCCACAAAAATTTAATTATAAAAGTTAGTGAATGATTTATTAATCTAGATAAAGCAAAATTAGAAAATTTTAAATCAATTAATGATATTACTAAATTATTTTTGAATGACAACAACCAAATAATAGGAAATTCACTAAAAGACATTTTTAAAAACCTATTAGCTGATGAACAAAACGTTCAAAACTTTGTTGGATATATTTTAGATTTTGTTGAAAAAGAATATAAATTTACATCTACAGTAAATCAAAATCAAAATATTCAAACTATCTTAACCAAAGTTATTACTTCATTTAATAAAACTGAAATTATTAATAATTTAATTACCAAAGTATTGGAAAAGTTTAAGAATGTTGACTTTTTTGCTGAAAATAAATTCAATAATGAAAAACTATTACAAAATATTAAAAATCAATTTTCCGAATATGATATTTTAGATATCTTCACTGAAGAAGCATTTGAGAACTTATTTGAATTTATTATAAAAGAAGGCAATGAAATTAGTTCAAATCAATTATTTTCAATGTATGAATATCTAAACACTAATTTAGCAAAACTACAAGCTCAAAAGGCAAATAATGATGCTATGATTAATGGACAACTATTGCTAAAAACAGCTGCTAATGGTGCTTCTAATTTTAAAACTAATCTAGAAAAAGTTATCTCTAATTTTCTTAATGCTCTAAATAAAGTTTTAAAGCCGCAAGATGATGATAAGGTAACAAAATTTAAAAGTACTGTTATTGAAACGATAACTAAAGTATTAGATGATCAAGTTCAAAAATTTGACTATTCAAAACTAAAAAATAAATATATTTCAACAGAAAATCTTAAAAAAATAATTACCAAGATTTCAAGGTATGACGAAGTTAAAAATGTGTTCACAAATTTAATTAATGATTTTTCTAAGAGCAACATTTCTGATGACAAAAAGAATAATTTAGGTGAAATACTTAAAACTATAATTAATTTTTCAAAAAACAACTTATCAAAATCGTTTGATACATTAATAGAAAAAATTGTTGAAGATGAAGATGTTAAGAAATTATTAATTATGGATCTATTTAAATATTTATCTATCATTGGCGATGAGCAAGATATTCAATTTATTAGCAATTTGTTCAAAAAGGTTTTAAATTCATTAAAGGATACTGATTTTAAAAAAATGATTTTTGACAAAATATTTAATTCATTGACAGAAAAGGCAACCTCATTTGATGTTTTAAATCCAACTTTATTTGTTAAGGAAATCATTGATAATTTAGGATCAATTATTTCTCTTAATGATCTTTTATCACTAAGCACTATTTTAGGCGAAGGTGAAAATAACGTTAATGGTTCCGATCTTGTAAAAATTATTAATTTATTCTTAGGGAAATCGGAAAACCCAAATTCAATTATTTATAATGCACTATCTAATATAAATATGGACGAAGATGTTAACAAAAGAACTACTATAAAATCTCTTAACGATCTTGTTTTGGGAACTAACAAAACCCCAAAGGCTGTAAAAGTTGATGAAAAATCTGAGAAAAAAAGTACAAGTTTTGATCCACTTAACTTTATTAATAAGTTATTTAAGCTATTAAGCGATGAACTTGAAAAAGAATCGAAAAATGACACTAAATATAAGAGTGATTATAAACATAGATACAATAAAGAAGCTTATAAGGCTACATATCGTTTTATAGTTACAATTAAATTTGCAATATTTGAAATGTTTGGACGTGAAACTTTTGATTCTGAAAGAGATTCTGGATTAAAAATAGGTTTATACAAATCAACTGGAGCCATATTGTGAGTATTGCAAGAAGGTTTACCTTATGGATTAGGTTCAATTATAGGTTCATTTTTGTCAGGCAAAACAATAGGAATGCAACAATATTTTAAAGATAATAATATTAGAAGAGAATTTACTAATTACGCAAAATCTTCGTCATTCTTCTTAGGATATACTTATAAATATTTTAATGAGAATGATTATGACCCAAGTTCGATTGATTATTTGATTGTCACAAGTGGCTATAATGCTAAAGATTCAATATTAACGACTTCTGGAAATGAAAACTTAACAAAATTCAAATATAAGGTAACTGAAAATGGAAATGAATATGAAGTTACTAAAAAAGACTACATTTTAATGACAATCAAAGAAGGTGGATTTGCTAAATTCATGAAGTTAAATAAAATAAAATCCGGTTCATCTTGAAGCGGCTTGGACAAAGTTAATTTTGAAGATCTATAAGAAAATATTGTAAAAAAATAATTATTTTTAAAATAATGACTGAAATATAAATAATGTTATTTTTTGAACTTTATAAGTAGAAATCCAACAATTTTTTAAAGGAAATGAATAAAAATAAAGCAAAAGTTAAAATAATTGCTAGTGTTTTTATCATTTATTTATTATAGTGGTACAATTTCAAATAATGTTTTTCAATTTAAAAAAACTAACATAATTTATATAAAATGATTTTCACAATGCAATTAATTCTTAAAATGCTTTTAGCCAAATAATACAAATTTTTAAAAAAAGGTTAATGGCAATAAAATTTTTGGCAAATTATCAATGATTTTCATGGTGATAATAATGCCAATCAAGTTTCTTAAAATTGAAGAATTCTAGGAAACTAAAAGCACACCAAAACAAAATCAATATACCAAATTGGACATATTGATTAGTTAGGAGGTTATCATGAAAAGAAACAAATTTAACAAAACAATTATTGGTCTTAGTACTCTTGTTGTTTTAGGATCATCAGGAATTATTGCGGCTTCATGTGGCAATAAAGCCGAAAAAGAGAAAATTATTACTACTCCAGAAAAACAACAAATTTTGTCTGGACAAATTAAATATTTGGCAATTGGAGATGACTATGCTGCTGGCAATAACTATAGCAACAATAACTTTGTCATTAATGGATTAGATGAGAAAAACAACGAAATTAAAGGTCTGTCTTATGCCTCTTATTTAGCGAATTCTATAAAAGAATTAAGTGATGAGAAAACCACTCTTGGCTCATATCACAACTATGGTCTTTCGGGTTCGAAATTAGATGACTGACTTTATATTTTAAATTCATCAAAATATTCAATTAATGCCGAAATACAAAACAATGTTGAATATAATAAAAGCATAATGAATGATGCCAATTCTGACCGATTTGAAAATCAATTCGGGAATTTTGACGAGGACGCTTTTTCCAAAATTAAAGAAAACATTAGAAATGCCAATTTTTTAACTATTTCAATCGGACTGAATGATTTTTTCAACGATATTGATTTATTTAATCATTTATTTGCAATAACTAATGACTCAGCAGATTATGAAAATATTGAAAAAGATTTAAAATCTTGATATGATAGTCTTGCAATTAAATCAGTAGCAATATCTCAGAAATATAATAGTTTAATTGATGAAATTAAAGCTATAAATCCTAATGTTAACATTAATCTAGTTGGATATATTAGCCCTTATTTAAGATTAAGTAATATTCTTAGAAAACAATTTAATAATGATTACATTTATGATGGCATAAAAATTCTAAATAATTTACTTAAAAAAGTTGCTAATGATCGCAAAATTAATTTTGTATCTTTCCGCGATGAGCAATCAATTATTAGTAGTCCTAACAAATTCTCAGCAGATATTTTCGAAATGTTGCCATCACTTGCTGCATATAAAAAATTAGCACAAGATATTTTTGCAAAATTAGCCATTGATTCAAGTAAATACAATGAAATTATTGGTGAGATAAGTTCTGATAGCGATAGCACATCTTTCCGCCAATCAATTCTATTTTCTAAAAATGCAGAAGAGATTAAAGAAACAATTCTTGGGATAACAGGTGATAATGTTGATAATTTTATTACTAAAAAATACCCATTTGAGGAGTTGGCAGAAAATCAAACACTAATCGAGAATGAAAATCAGCAAAAAAATACGAATCCATTTATCATCCTAAAGGCTAAATTTAATAAAGGAAAAAATCTAGATAGTAGCAAACTGATTTTATATTTCAACACAACAATGAAACTTTTAGGCCTTAATTTATCAGATCTAAAATCAACTTTCACTGAACTAAAAAATGACTTAGAAATTGAAGAAAATCGGGCAGTTTTTGTTCAATTTATTGAAGAAATTCTTGATAACAAAAACCTTCAAAACAATCTCATCGAAGCTAAAAGTAAAGTTAATGAATTAATTGACAAAAAATCATATGAAAACATTGAGGCAAAAGACATAAGCAAAGCTTTTAGAGAAGTTTTTCTATCTCCTGATAATATCTTTATTTTTATTAAAGAGTTGTCAAAAACTGATTTTATTAAAAATCCAATTATCGAAAATAAATATCCAGTTTATAGCGAATTATTATTATCTGATTTATTAAGTTCAAATATAATCAAGTCATTTTTACCAGCCACTGTTGCTGAAAATCTTGATTCTATTTTTGGCAAAACTGATTTCAAAATCTCACTTAAAAAAGTTGTTGATTCATTTATTGCAAACCTTCTTTCTAACCCTGATAAATATGCAAAATCGGAAAACTATAATGAATTCGTCAATCTTCTAATAAACGATAGTAGTCAAGAAATTAAGGACTTCATTAAAGTATTTATTAGCAATTTAAAAAATGATCCAGAACTTAGTGATAGTTTAGTTTCTGAAGTTTCCGAAAAAATTAAAGATGTTTATAATTTAGATGAAATTAAATATCAACAAATTAAGAAATTTATTCGTATTTTTATGCTGAATGTCGATGATTTTAAAAATTCCGATAAATTATTAGACTTTTCACTTCAAACATTAATTAATTGACAGAGTGAAAGGTCGGAAAATAAAACTGTTGATAAATTCTTTGCTAATTTATTTGCTGCAATTTTAACTGATAAATATGATTTAAATAAAAAACACGATCTGCTTCTTTCACTTATTTCAGCAAATCTAGGAAAAACCGAAGAAGAACAAAATGATTTCCGCAAAGGTTTTGAGGTTCTAAGTTTAGCTTATTTAGCAAAACAAAATATTTTTGATTCAACAAATATTGGCAAGCTAATTAATGAAAAAAATCGTAAAGACATTTTATCGTTACTATTTAATGTTATTAAAAATGAAAATAATGAACTAAATGAAGATGGGAAAACCTTTATTGCTAATATTTCAATTTCAGTGCTTGAAGGTGAAATCAAAGATCCTAATTCTAATTTAAATGCCTTGTTGAAACAATTAACTAATTATTTTATCATTAACCCAATTAGCTTAGGGCTTAAAACAACTTTTGGCGAAAAAATTAATATTCATGGTCAAAGTGTTGAAAACTTTGTTGAACAAACCTGAGATCGATTATGAGAAAATATCAAAAGTCAAGAGATTGTAGATAACATAAGATCACTTATATCAAAAATTCTTGAAAGAAGAGGTAATTATGATACTAGTTCAATGTATAGTTTCATATCTTCACTTGTTAAGGATGCCAAAAACAACAATCTTATTAATTTAGTTGATGCTTTAATTAAAAAAATCTTAGCTTCAAAAGAAGTTTCACAAAACGTAATTGATGGCACATTTTCGCTTTTAGAGCAAAGTGCTAATGCTAAATTTACTGAGGAGCAAAAGAAACTAATTTCTTCATATTTTATTAACTTACTTTCAAATCTTCCAAATTCAAAACTATATGCTTATGTTAAGGCAAAATTAAGCCAAACTCTTGAAAGAATTGATCAAAGTGAAGTAAATAATTTTGAAGCCTTAGGCAAATATATTAAACTAGAAATGTCAGAACTTCTAAGTTTTAAAAATCAATCGATTATTCAAGAAATCATTGATATTATCTTCATTAAAAATGCTAATAATCAACCACAAATGCCATTTAACGAAGTGATTAAGACTTTTTCAGCTATTTTAGGAAATGAAGAAATCATTGATTTCATAGTTAATAAGATTAATTTAAAAGATATTATTAGTAACTTGCTAAAAAATGTTAAATTATCTGCTAACTTAAGTATTCAAGCCCAAATGTATATTAAGGCCATTCTGAAAAATTTCGACACCTTTATTAAAGATAAATTTGATAGTGAACTTCTTCCTTTACTTAAATCATTGCTAAAGAATTTTTTTGAAATTGATGCCAATCGAGAATATCAATCAATAAATGAATTAATTAAGGACTTCATTTCTAAAAACAAGCAAACACTAAAAGAAAAATCTTCACAATTGCTCAAATCACTAATTGCCAGTGATGGCGGCAGTTTGAAGAGTAATATTTCTAAATTAATGACCACATTAATTGATGATAATGTTACAGAATTTCAATGAGGAAAATCAAAAGAGAGTGTTCAATCAATTATTACCAAATTACTTGATTCACTATCAGAATTTAATCTTACAAATATTATTCTAGATAATATCTTTACTAATCTAGAGCAAAATTTAGAAGCTAATCAACTTAAAGTAAAAGAATATAAATTTAGCATTAATCTTAGCAGTCTAATTAATGAGTTAAATTATGATACTTTAATTAATTTCATTAAAAAATTAACGGCTGCTGAAGCTAAAAACGTTGCCTTATTAGTTTTAAAAAATCTAAAATACATTTTAAAATCTTCTAATCAAACTAGCGAAATTAATGGAAGTGAAAAACCATCTCCAAGTCCTTCAAGCAATGGTAAAATCCACTTTAGTTTTAGTGGTGAAATTAAAATTCCAATCAATAAATTACTTGAGATATTTAAAGTATCATTTGAAATCATAAAATTAGACGATGATAAAAAAGAAATTAAGGATGCTTTAAAAGAAACACTTAACGAAATTTTTAGAGATCAAAAAATAAAAGAATTTATAAAAGAAAAATTGCAAACCTTAATAAATAGATTATCAAGTAAAGAAGACCTTACTAATAAACTTTTAAATAAAATTCTTGCTAAATTAGTTGATGGAATATTTGAAAATGATAAGTATAAGACATTAATTACTAAAATTAGTGAATGATTCATTGATTTAAATACTGAAAAAATGAAGAATTTTAGATCATTTGACGATGTTATAAAGACTTTTTTGGAAAATAATCAAACAACAATTGTCGATTTATTTAATGAGCTAATAAATGATCAAATTAGCAATAACGAACATCTTAAAGAATTAATTGGTTTGGGATTAGAATATGTTGCCAAAAGATATAAATTATCACTAACCAATATAAAATATGATGATTTAAAATCACTGTTAGCAAAGATAATTAAAGGGTTAGGCGGTGCTGATATTGTAAAGAGCTTAGCAGAAGAATTACTAAATAAACTTAAAGATATTAAACTTTTTGATAATAATTCATTTGATGAAGGTAAAGCGTTAGAGAATATTAAAGAAAAAATTATGGGCTTTGATTTTTGAAAGATGCTTTCAAAAGATAATTTCGAAAAGGTATTATCATCGATAATCAAAGGTGATGACAAGATTACAAGTCAAGAACTATTTTCATTATATGAATATCTAAAAGAACTACTGCCAAAATTGCAAAGCGTCACAAATGCCTCACCAGTTGAAGTTCAGGCAGAAAGTTCGGAAAAATTAGAACCTTCATCTAATGTAAATCTTGAAAAAATTATTGTAGATTTAATTAATGTCTTAAATAAGATTTTAAAAGATGAAGATAATAAAGTTACTGAGTTTAAAAACACAGTTGTAGAAACGATTAATATGATTATAAAAGATCAAGCAAAAAATCTAGATTATTCAAAAATTAAAAATAATTTTATATCAGAGGATACCCTTAAAAAGATATTTGAAAAACTTTCGAACTATGAAGAAATAAATATTTTGTTTAAAGATTTAATATCCGATTTTTCTAAATATGAAGCCAATAGAGAGAAATTAGGCGATATTATTGAAGCGGTATTATCTATTTCAAAAGATAATTTAACGAAAAATATCAACAAAATAATTTCTAAAATATCTAAGGATAATGACATTAAACCATTACTAATAGATGAGCTATTTAGATATCTATCATTAGAAAATACTACTGAAGAAGATAAAATATTTGTTAGTGACTTAATAGATAGAATTGTAGTAAGGTTACAAGATCATCCTTTCTATAAGAAAAAGATTATTGATAATTTAGTTGATAAACTAACAAAAAATTCACAATCATTTAGCATTACTAATCCTCTTGGCTGAATTTTAGAAAGTTTAACCCAATTTAGTTCAATTATTTCATTAAATGATTTAGCAGTACTGGGACAATTTATTGGAGAGAATAATGTAATAAATGGCGAAACCTTAGTTAAATTGATTAATTTAGTGTTAGGAAAATCAAAAAATCCCGATTCGGTTGTTTATAAATTGCTTTCAAACCTTAATGTGGGCGATAAAAGAACAACCATGAAAGATCTAAACGATTACATATCATCAGGTGCTAAATCAGCGCTATCAAAATCTCAAGGTAAAGCTTCAGAAGCTAAAAAAGATGAAAATGATATTAAATTTAGTGTCGATCCTCTAGCTTTAATTAATACAGTAATTAGATTATTAGCTCAGGAGGTTACTAAAGAGGGACGAACAATTCAAGATTACAACAGTAAATATGAAATTAGATATAATAAACCGGCTTACCAAGCAACTTATCGTTTATTAGTAACGCTAAAATTAGTAGTTTTTGAAATGTTCGGACGTGAAACATTAGAAAGTGCTAGAGAAAAAAATTTAATAAATCTATATAGTGGTTCGAGGGCATTATTGTGAGAAATCCAAGAAGGTACTAATCTTAAGTTAATTCCTTTTATTGCCTCTAAATTTAGCGGGATGCAATATTATTTTACAAATACCGATATAAGAAGAGAATTTACAAATTATTTAAGAAGTTATTCGAACGGCTTTTTCGGAATTGGTGCCACATATACTTACTATCAGGAAAATGACTATGATCCAAGTTCAATCGAATTCATTATTAATACAAGCGGATATAATGAAAATGAAAAGAATAAACTAAAAGAATTTGGATATATTGTTGATGCTAACAATACATCAAAAAGAATTAGTAAAAAGGAATATATTTTGTTAACCATTAAAGAAGGTGGATATGCTAAGTTTATGAAATTAAATAAAATAACAAATGGATCATCTTCATGGAGCGGAACAAAAAAAATTGATTTCTCAAAGCTAAACTAAAATTATAATTACTAAAAATTTTATAACTAAAGTCCAAGATAATATTTTGGACTTTTTTATATTCTTTATTAACTTTCTATAATAAATTAGTGATTTCAATGAAAAACAAAGAATTTTTCAATGAATCAAGTTGAATTAAGAAGTTTTCATAGCTTTTCATGTTAAATTAAGGCTTTACTTACTTAAAAATTAAAAATTTTTAGCTAAAGCAATTAAATAAAGGTCATAAAATTAAAAAAATATACAAAAAATAAAAATAAATTTGAAATTATAGTAACATTAATTAGTTATTAATTGTTCTTGATATATTTGCATATCCCAAAATTAAAATAATATCGATATAAGATAAGAAAAGAGAGCTTTGAATTTAAACATTTTCAACGAAAAAATCAATGAAAAATAAATCTTGTATAAAAATGAATTTTATTAATCAATAGGAAAAAATTAGAATATTATATTCTTTTTTGTTTATGCCAGAACAATATTAAGTATTTTTAAATAAGTTAATACACTTATTCAAAAAATAAGGAGAGAAAATACTATGAAAAAATCAAAAAAAATTGCTAGTAGATTAACAACATTAGGAACTCTTATCGTGCTAGGATCGGCTGGAATTATTGCTGCTTCATGTACCACCACTAAAACTAAAAAGCCAATTTATGAGCGTATAGTTTTTGATCAGTCAGAGGTTTCCGGGAAAATTGATTATGTCGCTTTGGGAGATGATTATGCTGCCGGTAATAACTACAGTGACAATAATTATGCCCTAAATGACTTTGATGTTGATAGTCAAGTGGTTCATGGCGTTTCTTATGCTTCATATTTTGCTAATGCTATTAATGAGTTAAAAGATAGCAAAACTAACTTAAGAAGCTATAAAAACTATGGTCTTTCAGGGTCAACAATCGAACAATGACTTTACATTTTAAATCCTGAAAAATATCGTAGTACCGCTATCATTGAAAAGAATTTTGAATATAATAGGAATTTAGCTAATGGTACAGGTTCTAATCGCCTACAAAAAACTTTTGGTAATTTTAGCGATGCAGATTATATGCGCTTAAGAGATGACATTAGCAGAGCAAACTTAATTACTCTGTCTGTTGGTTATAATGATTTTTTTGCAGGCAATGACATTTTTGATATCTTGCTAGAATTTAATAATATTGATAGTAATATTTCGCAATTAGAAGAAAAACTTAAGGAATGAGTCGAAAAAGCAGAACAAATTTCTTCATTTATTTATGAAAACTATGACCGTTTAATTACTGAAATTAGAAGAATTAATCAAAATGCTAATATTACATTAGTTGGTTATACTAATCCTTTTTTAAAACTAAGTTCAATTATTAAAAACCAATTCGCTTTAAATAAAGACTACATTCATGAAGGAATTAAAATTTTAAATAACGAAATTAAAGCTGTAGCATATAGTAATAATGTTAATTTTGTTACTTATAATAATGAAAGTGAAATACTGTCAAATCCACTTGAATATTCATCTAATTTATTTGAAATGCTACCAACTATTAAGGGATACAAAAAATTAGCGCAAGATTTATTTATGAAGTTAGCCTTGGGTGAAAATGAATATAATGCCATTATTAGTGACCAAGTAATTGAAGATGCTGATAGTAAAGGATATAAAAAATCAATTGCCTTTGATGTTGAATCTAATAATGTTAAATCGTTAATCCTAGGTAATGAAGGTGTTAATAAAAGATATGATTTTGAACAACAAGAAGAAAATCACAAAATTTTAGAAACTCAGGATGATAGTTTTAACTCAAAGATTTTTAGTGTGTATAAAGCACAATTTAATAATGGTGAAAACATGTCATCATTTGAATTATTAGAATTTTTCTTTAGATCATTAAAAATATTAGGAATTGATTTACTTGAATTTCGTGAAAAATTTGATCAATTAGAGGCACAACTAGAAAGTAGTGAAGAAACCCGCAAAACTTTTATTGAATTCGTTAACCAAGTTTATGAAAGTGGCACAATTACTTCTGAACTTAAATCATTTAATAAACGAACTAATGATTTAATTCAAAATAATAGCTTGCAAAACATTACCACTAAAGATATTGCTCGTATCTACTATGATGAATTCTCATCAGCTGATCACATTTATAACTTCTATAAAGAAATGTCAAAAACCAAGTTTTTACAAGATAGCAAAATTAACCGTGAATTTAGAATGTATATCAAGCCTTTCTTTGCTTCTTTAACTAACAAATACTTATACGAAGCATTTTTCAACTTGCTAAATATCAAAATTGATGATAAATCTGTAGCACAAATTGATTTTGAATTACAACTTGAAGCATTTACTGATAGTTTAATTAATGTAGCATTCGATAGTCCTGATCAGTACGGCGGATATAAAAATTACACCGAATTTATCGGTGCTTTATTGCAAAGAGATAAACTAGAAATTAAAAATCTATTAGATGCATTTATCAAATGACTTGAAGAAGATCCTGCTTTTGCTGATAAGTTTATTAATAGTGTTGCTAATTCATTCATCGATATTTATAAAATTGAAGGTGATAATCAAAGAGTAATTAGAGAATTTGTTAGAATTTTCTTCTTGAATTTCAATAAATTGAAAAATATTGAAAAATTAGTAAGTTTTGTGGCCGAATCATTTACCGCTGTTAAACATGCCAACTCTAAAACACCAAACATTAATGAACTATTTTCAACATTCGTCGATAATATGATCACCGATAAATATGATGCCGCTAATGAAAATAAGCTCCTATTTACCCTAGCATCTGCCAATTTAGGCCGCAATGACGCAGAAAAACAGGCATATCAGGCTGGACTTGAAATCATCAGTTTATCATTTATCGCTAATGAAGATTTCTTTGACACCAAGAATGAAAACTACTATGAAAATAATGAAAAACGTGAGAAAATCTTTAAACTATTAACCAACCTAATTAAAGATAAAGAAAAAGAATTAACACCAGATGGTAAAAAATTCATTTCAAATATCTTGGGAAGATTAGTTGAACAAGCCTTTTTAGATGAGAATTCTGATCTAAATAAAACTATTAAGAGATTACTTGATTATTTCATTGTTGAACCAATTATTCAAAACATCAAAAATAACTTTAACAGTAATGAAAAATTTGGAATTGAATCTCTAGAACAATTTATTAGAAACATTTGAAATACTTTATGATCACAAATCAAAAATGATGCTTCAATTAACGGAATTAAAAAATTAACTAGTTCAATTTTAGAAAGAGCAGAGCACTATGATAATGAATCATTATATGCTTTTGTAGTTAGTGTCTTTAAAGACGGAGAAAACAACCACCTATATGATTTAATTAAGATTTTAGTTTCACAGTTAACTGCAACTGACGGTGTATTTGACAATGTATTCGATACAGCATTACAATGATTTGAAAGAGAAACAGATTACAAGTTTGAAGATGAAGTTCGTGAAAAGCTTAGTGTATATTCTAAAGAATTATTAAAAAATGTTCCAAATTCAACATTATATGAACATATTGAAAACAAACTAAAAGAAGTGGCAAATTCTGTTAACAAGACTGAACAAAAAAACTTTAATGATTTTTCGAAATATATTAGTGATGAAATGAATAAATTTCTAACAAAAGATAATAAGAGTATTATTCCGAAATTACTTGATGTTTTTTTGGCTAGAGACAAATTTAATGTATACCATATTGAATTTAGCAAGGTTATGGAAGTATTTTCTTTAGTGTTTAAGCAAGAAAAAATAGTTGACTATTTTGTTAAGAAAATCGATCTAAAGGGTTTTCTTGAGGTTGCACTATCTAATATAAAATTTGAAACCCCAAAGACTCAAGAAAAATGAGAAAAGGTTTTAAAAGAATTAAATAAATTTATTGATAAAAAATATACAGAATTTATTCTTCCTACTATAAAAGATTCATTTAAAAAAATATTTTCAGATACAGCATTAATTAGTAAATCTAATTCATTTACGGAATTAGTTGTTAACTTTATAATTGGTAAAAAAGCAGAATTAAAAGCAAAAACTATTGAATATGTAAAAGAATTACTTGGCGATAATAATGGAACTAATCTAAAAGACAATTTTTCAGAATTGTTTGTTTCTCTTGCTGATGAAAATTCTGGTGGTGCAAGTTGAACAGAAGATCAAAAGAAACACACAAAAGAATTTATGGTTAAATTGCTTAACTCTTTTACAAAATTTGAATTGACAGAGAAATTGGTAGATATCATATTTGACAATATTGAAACAAATATTCAAAAGGAATTATTCAATTTCAACAGATATAATATAAAAATTAATTTAGTTGATATCTTTAATGGCTTAAAACATCAAGAATTAATTAATTTTATAAAAACTATAAAACCAGAAGAAATTAAAGATTTATCAATACTTGCATTGAGAAATTGAGAAGCTATTCTAGGCAGTTTTACTGGCTCAATCGGTGATAAAAATACCAACGATAAAAAAGAAAATATTTTTGATGTATATGGGGAATTAAATATTAACAAGGAAACTTGAATTCAGTTATTTAAGGAAACATTTAATAGATTAGATGAGGCCGGAAAAGGCGCAGTTAATGCTGAATTGCAAGCAATTTTTAGTAAGTTCCATTCAAATGAAACAGTAAAAAGGTTTATCAAATTCCAATTACATAGAATAAGAAAACAAATCGTAACTGATGACCCAATGTTTGATAAATTGTCAACTAAGATATTTGATGATATTTCAAATAGTCTAGAAGATGTGCTGTTATCAAATATAGTAAGTAGTATTAGTCAAGAACTAGTTAATTTGGAAGGCAAAAATATAAATTCAATTGAAGATATAAACAATAAAATTGAAGGTTCGCTAGCAAAAATTAAAACAAATTTCATTGCTTTAATCAAAAAAGTGCTTAGGGACCAAATAAAAGACCAAAAAGGTTCTAAGCAATTATCTGATTTAGTTTTCTATCTACTAAATAAAAAATTAAAATTAGATGTTACAAATGTTAATGCTGAAAATGTAAAACTTTTCATTTCTAGAATATTATCTAGCTCATTAAATTCACAAATTGTGGACTCTTTAATTTCAAATCTCGTAGATAAAGTATTTAAAATTAAATTCTTTGATGAGGAAAAAATTCTAAGTAAAGATAAGATCCTTTCTCAAGCAAAAAATATGATTAACTCAATAGATTATAATTCAATAATTTCTAAAGAAAATTTAGCTAAGTTATTATCAGGAATTTTTGAAAACAGCGATGTCAACATGACAAGCGAAGAGATAGTTTCTTTCTATGAATATATAAGCAATAATTGATCAAAATTAAAAACCCTAAAACAAGAAGAAAACTTTAATTGAGAATTATTTAATAAATTTATTAAAGATTTCAACAAATATGCAGTCAGAACAATTAATTCTTTCGCCCTAGGTTTAAAGAGTGATTCAAAAAACAAAATTAAAGATTCACTAAGTAAGGCGATAATAAAAATAGCTAAAAATCATGTAAAAAATCTTGATAATTCAAAATTACAAAATAAATACGCTGACTCTAACAAAATTAAAGAAGTTATTGATCTAGTTTTGGATTACAAAGAATCGAAAAAATTAGTTACTGACATAATTTCAGGAATCAGTTCTGATAATCCTTATGAAGAGAATTCAACATTAAATGATATCATCGTAAAAATTGCAACTGATTCCAAAGAGAAATTAATTGATGATATCAATTCAATTATCATTCAATTGTCAAAAGATGAAAAAGCCTTAGATATAATCATTGGCGAAATATTTAAATATGCTTCATTAGAAAATACAACTGAAGACGATAAGGCCTTATTTAAAAACATAATCAAAAAAGTTATTCCAACAATACAAAAAACTAATTTTTATAAAAAAACTGTGATGGAACGTCTATTTAAAATAATTTTAGATAATGTAAAAAGTAAGGGAATTTCAAGTGTTGGAACATGAATAAATGATGTTCTAGTTGAATTTAGCTCGATATTTAGCTTTGCCGATATTGGTATATTCGCAAATCTAATTGGTGATGAAAATGGAATCAACGGTTCAGATTTAGTTAAATTAATAAATTTATTTTTCGGAAAATCTAACCTAAATAATTCACTGCTTTACAATAACCTTAAAAATATAAATATGAATCCTAATGTTGCTGAAAGAACTAATCTCACAACATTAAATGAAATTGCAAGAGGAAGAAAGAATATTTTTGAACATAAAATTGTAACTGATCCTAATTATGTAAAAGTTGAATTTGATCCATTTGAATTTTTAGATAAAATGTTTAAATTGTTAGCTCAAGAAGTAACAGCAGAATCAAATAAAATACATAATTATTTAACAGATTACAATGTTAGACATAAACAGGATGCATACAAAGCTACATATCGTTTCTTAGTAGCCTTAAAATTAGCAATTTTTGAAATGTATGGAAGAGAAACACCAGATTATGAAAGAGAAACCTCATCTTTAATATATGCAGGTCTTTATAGAAGCAAAATTTCAATTTTATGAGAAATCCAAGAGGGTACAAATTTAAAATGAGCATACAAAAAATTCTCAGGAATGAATACTCATTTTACAACTGATTTTTTAAGGAAAGAATTTACAAACTATGTTCAATATATAGATTGAAAATATAAATATCACTACCCAAAAGAAGAAAGATATACTCCAGATTCAATTGATTACATAATAGCATCAAGTGGATACAAAGATTCTGAAAAAGATAAACTAACTCCATTTAAATATAAAGTAACAGCAAATGGAAAAGAAGGACAAATTAGCAAAAGAGACTATATTCTTCTAACGCTTAAGGAAGGTGGATTTGCTAAATTCATGAAAATAAATGATGTTAAATCAATGTCAAGTTGAAGTGGATTAGATCAAGTTGATTTTTCTAAGATTGATGACTAATTAGTATATAAGAGCGAAAGTAATTTTGCTCTTTTTTTATTCGCTTTTTTAACAATTTGAAACAGTAAAAAAAATGTTTTGACTAAAAATTAACTAAATTTTGCGGCTAACATTAATAATAAATTTTAAAACTATTTTCTCATTTTTGTTTTTGGGATTTATATTGTTAATATAAATTTAGTTCTAGTAATAAGATAGAAAAATAAAAAAATCATTAAAAAATTGCCTTTTTTGGGCCAAAATTTCACAAAAAGTAAAAATTATCGTAAATTTATAATAATATTTTTTTGTTCGTAACACTTGTTATAATTTCATTTATTTCTAAATTACGAGGTTGCTAACATAAGACAAAATATGAAAAATTAGTTATTTTGTTAATAAATAAATACTAATTTTATAATTTCATATTTTGTTTACATTATTAAAATGTAAATATAGTCTTTATTTATATTGCCTGTCTAGATTAGGAGAAAAATACTATGAAAAAATCAAAAAAATTTGCTAGTAAACTATCAATCCTAGGAGCATTTATTGTCTTAGGATCAACAGGAATTATTGCTGCTTCGTGTACTACCAGTAGAAGGCCACGACCTACATATGAGCGTATAGTTTTTGATCAATCTGAAGTTTCTGGAAAAGTTGATTATGTTGCCTTAGGAGATGATTATGCTGCCGGTAATAATAATAGCGATAATAATTATTCTCTAAATGAATATGATGTCAACAGTCAAAAAGTTTATGGGCTATCATATGCTTCATATTTTGCCAACGCTATTAATGAGTTAAAGGATAGCAAAACTAACTTAAGAAGCTATAAAAACTATGGTCTTTCAGGATCGACTATTGAAGAGTGGCTTTACATTCTAAATCCAACTCTTTATGAAAAATATGAAAAAAGCAATGCTATTAAAAAGAATTTTGAATACAATAAAAATCTTGCGGCTAAAACAAATTCTGAGCGTTTAAGTAAAACTTTTGGCTCATTTTCAGCATCAGATTTTCAAAGATTAAAATCAGATATTAGTAGTGCAAATTTAATTACTCTTTCGGTTGGCTACAATGATTTCTTTAATAGCAATGATATTTTTGACATTCTACTAGAATTTCACAACATTGATAGCAACATTCCTGAACTTGAAGAAAAACTTAGAGAATGAATTCAAAGAGCAGAACAACTTGCTTCAATAATCTATGAAAATTATGATCGTTTAATTACTGAAATTAGAAGAATTAACACTAATGCTAACATTACTTTAGTTGGTTATACTAATCCATTTTTAAAACTAAGCTCAATTATTAAAAACCAATTTGCTTTGAGTAAGGATTATGTGCATGAAGGGATTGAAATTTTAAATAATCAAATTAAGGCTGTAGCTCATAGTAATAGCGTTAACTTTGTCTCATATAATAATGAAGGTGATATTTTAACTAATCCTTCAGAGTATTCATCTAATTTATTTGAAATGCTTCCATCAATTAAGGGATATAAAAAACTAGCTCAAGATTTATTTATGAAGCTTGCACTTGGAGAAGATGAATATTATGCCATTGCTAGCGATAAACTAGGAGACATTGACAGTAGAGGTTATCAAAAATCAATTTCATTTGATGTTCAATCTAATAATATCAAATCATTAATCCTGGGTAATGAAGGTATTAATAAGAGATATGAATTCGAATCTGAGGTTAAAAATAAAGAAGTTATTGATAATCAAGACAATAGTTTTAACTCAAAAATATTCAGTGTTTATAAAGCACAATTTAATAACGGCGAAAACATGCCGGCTTTTGAGATAATTGAGTTTTTCTTTAAGTCTCTAAAGATCCTAGGTATTGACTTAGCTCAATACCGTGAAACATTTGCACAACTAGAAGCACAAATTGATAGCAATAATGAAACTCGTAGTATTTTTATTGAATTCATTAACCAAGTTTTTGATAGTACCATCATTAATGAAGAGATTAAATCATTTAATAAAAGAACTAACCAGTTAATTAAGGATACTCCTCAAGATCAAATAACAACAAAAGATCTTGCCAAAATCTACTATGAAGAATTTTCATCAACCGAACATATTTATAACTTTTATAAAGAAATCTCTAAAACGAAATTTCTGCAAGATCAAAGAATTAGCCGGGAATTTAGACAATATTTCAAACCATTTTTTGCTAATTTAACCAATAGTAGCTTATATAAAGCCTTCTTTGATTTACTGAAAATCTCAATTGACGATAAATCTTCAGCACAAATTGATTTTGAATTACAACTTGAAACTTTTGCCAATAGTTTAGTTGATTCAGTTTTTGATGAACCTAATAAATATGGTGTATATCCTAATTACACTGAATTTATTAATGCCTTACTACTAAGAAGCAAAGTTGAAATCAAAGATCTTTTAGATTCATTTATTAAATGATTAAACGAAGACAAGGAATTTGCTGACAAATTTATTAATAGCGTTGCTAATTCATTTATCGAACTTTATAAAATTGAAGGTGTTAATCAAAATACCATTAGGGAATTTGTAAGAATTTTCTTCTTAAACTTTAATAAGTTGAAAAATATTGAAAAATTAGTAAGTTTTGTTGCAGAAACATTTAGTGATGTTAAACAATCTAATTCAAAAACCCCTAATGCTAATGAATTATTTGCAACATTTCTTGACAACATGATTGCTGATAAATATGATACAAATAATGAAAATAAACTACTCTTTACTTTAGCATCTGCTAATTTAGGACAAACTGAAGAAGAGAAAAAAACATATCAAGCTGCCCTTGAAATTATTAGTTTATCATTTATCGCTAAAGAGGACTTCTTTGATACTAAAAACTCAAATTATTTAGAAAATAACAAAAAGCGTGAAAGATTATTTAAGCTGCTAACAAACTTAATTAAAGATAAAGATCATGAATTAACAGCTGAGGGAAGACAGTTAATTTCTAATATTTTAGGTAGATTAGTTGAGCAAGCTTTTCTAGATGATAAATCTGATTTAAACATCACAATCAAAAAATTACTAGATTATTTTATTATTGAGCCCCTAATTTTAAACTTCAAAAATACATTTAAAAAAGAAGAGCAATCACAAAGCGAAGCAATTGAACAATTCTTCAGAAACATGTGAAATACTCTATGATCACAAATTAAAAATAAAGATTCAATTGCTGGTATTAAAGAATTATTTAATAAAGTTCTTGAAAGAGCTAGCATGTATGACAATGATTCATTATATGCCTTTGTAATTAGTGTCTTCAAGGACGGTCCCAACAATAAACTATATGATCTAATTAAGACAATTTTCTCACAACTAACAGCCACTGAAGGTGTCTTTGATAACACATTTACCACATGAATTCAATGATTAGAAGAGCAAACCAAACATACCTTTAGTTCTCAAGATAAAACAAAGATTAGTGGCTATCTAAAAGAAGTTCTAAAGAATGCCCCTAATTCAACACTATATGAAAATATTGAATCAAAAGTCAAGGAAATTGCCGCTTCACTTGATAAAAATAAACAAAAGAATTTCGAAGAATTTTCTAAATACTTTGCTGAACAAATGAATAGCTTCCTAACAAAAGATAATAAGAAAATTATTCCTGAAATTTTAGATGTATTCTTGGCTCGTGATAAGGATAATGTATATCATGTCGAATTTAGTAAAGTAACAGAAATATTTTCAATTTTCTTCAAGGAAGATAAAATTATTAATTACATTATTGATAAATTTGACATAAAAGCAATCATTGAAGGTGCTTTAGATAGAGTTAGCTTTGGCGGAACAAAAAGTCAAGAAAACTGAAGAAAGGTTTTATCTGATTTAAAGAAATTTATTGATGATAAATATACCAAATTCATTGTTCCAACTATAACTAAGCTACTAAAAAATACTTTCTCTGATAAGGATTTAGTTGCTAAATCACATTCATTCACTGACCTAATAGTCAACTACATAACTACTAAAAAAGATAGCTTGAAGGCGGATGTTATTAAGTATATTAATGAATTGCTATCGGATGTTAAAAATAAAAATCTTAGAGAAAATTTCTCAGAATTATTCATATCACTTGCTGAAGAAAATTCTGTTAATAATTCATTAACACCAGATCTAAAAGAAAAAACAAGGTCAGTTATTACAAAACTTTTAAATCATTTTTCTAAGTTTGGACTAACTGAAAAACTTGTTGACATAATATTTGAAAATATAGAAAAAAATATTAAATCCCAACTATTTAATTTTGATAGATATGAAATAAAAGTGAACTTAGTGGATATCTTTAACGGTATAAACCATCAAGAATTAACTAACTTTGTTAAAGATTTAACTCCAGACGAAGTAAAAAGTATTACATTGGTTTCCCTAAAAAATTGAGAACTACTACTAAGCAGTATTGCTTCACCAAAAAATAATTTAAATTCACCAAACAATAACAAAAAAGACGGTATCCTAGAGATTTATGGTGAATTAAAAATTGATAGCAAATTGTGATTAGATTTATTAAAATCAGTATTTACTAAATTAGATGATTCTGGTAAAAAAGAAGTAAAAGCAGAATTAAATAAAATCTTATCAAATCAATTCCATACAAACGGAGCATTTAAAAAATTTGTAAAAAATCAGTTAGATAATATTAAAAATAAAATATTAGAACAAGAACCATTAGCCAACAAGCTTCTAACAAAAGTTTTTGATATTGCTGCCGCAAGCATTGAAGATAAAGCGGCAACAGATTTGATTAAATCGATTGGTAATTGGTTGGCGGATTTAGATGGAAGTAAATTAACTTCAATAACTGAATTAAACAAGAAAATACAAGAATTATTAGGAAACTTAAAAGATAACTTTATTAAGCTAAGTAAAAAAGTTATTAATGATCAAGTAAAAAATAAAGAAAATGTAAAAGAGATATCTGGATTAATTTTTGACCTAATAAATAAAAAATATGGACTAACTGCAACAAATATTAATAGTGAAAATGTTAAACTATTTATAGCAAGATTAATTGGAAATATTGGTAATTCAAAAATTATTGAAAGTTTCATTGATAAAGTCGTTGATAATTTAGTTAATATTGATTTATTTACTGAATCACCAATACTTGATAAATCTAAGATTGTTGAACAATTAACTAAATCAGTTGAAGATTTAGACTTTGATAAAATTATTTTTTCATCTGATAACCTATCTGCATTATTTAAGATGATGTTAAATACTAATGAAATTTCCACTCTTAAAGAAGAAATAGTATCAATGTATCAATACATAAGTATTAACATTGCGGAATTAAAGGAATTAAAAGAAAAGAACAAAAACTCAATTCCGAAAGTCTTTGAAAAGCTATTAAATGATTATAAGAAATATGTAGTTATAGGATTTAATTCATTTAATAAGACTGTAAACGAAGACACAACGAATAAAATTAAAAATTCATTGATAGATTCATTGAAAGAAATTGCTAAATTTGAAATTGAAAATATTAGCAATGAAAAGCTTGTTAACAAATATGTAAATCCAATTAACATTAAGAAAATTGCTAACACTGTTATTAATTATGAGCCAACTAAAAAAATAATTGATCATTTAATATCTGAAATAGCTAAAAAGCAATTAAATGAAACTGATGGTCAAAAAGAGGCTCAAAATGCTCTTGTAGATATTATTACAAAGTCAAAAGATATATTGACTAAACATATAAACGAAATAATTGAGCAAATTGCGAAGGATGACAGCGTAGTTAATATCTTAGTTGATGAAATATTTAGATTTTTATCATTAGAAAATACTACTGAAGATGACAAAAATTTATTTAAAGAAATCATTAAAACAGCAGTCCCTAAGATTCAACAAACTGAATTCTACAAAAATAAAGTAAGTCAATTGTTTGATTCATTTACTAAAAAAGCTAAAAATGCTGACTTAGCAAATATTAACCAATTATTGAAAGAAATTATTGATGAATTTACCTCAACATTTAACTTTAGTGATATTGAAACTTTTGCTAACCTAATTGGCGAAGGAAATGTAATTGATGGTCCAAAACTTGTTAAGTTAATTAACTTAATTTTTGGTAAATCAAGATTAGAAAATTCATTTATTTATAATGCTTTAAGAAATATAAATATGAATTCAGATCGTTCAAAAAGAACAACAATTACTACTCTTAATGAGATTGTAAGGGGAAGCAAAGACATTTTTGGCAATCCAATTAGTGGTGCTTCGAAATTTGACCCACTCGCAATTCTTGATACAATATTTAAATTATTAGCTCAAGAGGTAACTAAGGAATTTTCACAATATGATAACTATCAAAATGACTATCTTGTTAGATATGATAAAGAAGCATACAAAGCAACCTACCGTATGCTAGTATCACTAAAATTTGCAATATTTGAAATGTTTGGTCGTGAAACTGTCGAAGCAAATAGGGAGTTAGGATTTGGAAGACTTGGATTATATACAAGCCGTTTATCAATTCTTTGGGAAATCCAAGAAGGATCAGGACTTAGATTAGCAGGTAGAGCATTTAAAGGAATGCAAAGTTATTTCTATCATGATGGCATTAGACGCGAATTTACAAATTACCTTGATTATAAAAGGGCTCTTTATTACTACTATCCCGATGAGGATAATTACACCCCTAGCTCAATTGATTATTTAATTGTTACAAGTGGATATAATAGTTCAGAGCAATCTAAACTAGCACCATTTAAATATAAAGTTACAGCAGATGGCACTATAAATCAAATAAGTAAAAGAGATTACATTCTTCTAACCATTAAAGAAGGTGGATTTGCTAAATTCATGAAGTTAAATAATGCAAAATCTAATTCAGAATGAAGTGGTTTAAATACTGTTGATTTCTCGAAAGTCAAAGAATAAATATAAAAGCAAAAATTTGCTTTTATAGCAAAAAATATTTTTATTTTAATTTTTATTAATGGTTGAAAATAAAAATTTTTATATAAAAAATTAATTTCAAAAAATGGCATTTTATTTCAAACGCCATTTTTTTAGATTAGTTTAAATTAATTAATTCTTTTTGTTATTTTTTTCACCATTATTATTTAATTTTTTAGATCTTGATTTTCTATTTAATAGAATAATAATTAATATTGGTATAGTGACAATTAGTGCGCCAAGTAGTATTGACAATGTGATAGTAATAATATTTCTTCTTATTCTTTGTTTATTAGCATCAAGTAATTTATATCTAAATGTTAATTCTCCAGAATAATTATCATCAGAACTAAAATCAACAATAATTTTTTTATTTTCTTTATCAATTCTAATTTTAAAGTTTAAATTATCTACATTTGCATCTTTGAAAATCTTTTTAATTATCTCCGCAAAATATTTTTCATTAATATTTTTTTCTTCTATCTCACCTAACTCAAATTTAATTTTCTTATCCTTGATTAAGGTGATAATATCTGGCTTATTGGAAGTTGTTATTTTAATTTCGCCTATGTAGTCTTTACTATCAACCTTAGCTCTTATTAAAAAACTATTGTTTTCGGTATCTAGAATCGTGAATTCTAATTGATTAGTGTCAATTTGAGGATATTTGTTATTTATTAATCTTATAATGTCGTCAACTGTATTAACTTTACCTCAATTATTGATTTTAATAATTTGACTAAGATTTTGCTTAGCTGAAATTTCAAAGCTCAGTTCACTAGTATTTGAATAATCAGCACTGCCGTCAACTGCTTTAATAGTGATATTATTGCCATTGATGGTAATTTTTAGCTGCTCTCATTTTATGCTCTTGCCAACATTTGCTTCATTTACAATCCGTTTGATTTCATCTTCAGTGACTTCGTTAACTTTGCCTAAGCCATTAACTTTAATTTCTTTTGTTAAATCAATTTTAGCAGTGACATTGAAGCTAAGATGAGTAGTATTTGAATAATCAGCACTATCGTCAACTGCTTTAATAGTAATATTATTGCCATTGATGGTAATTTTTAGCTGCTCTCATTTAATTTCTTTACCAGCATTTGCTTCATTTACAACTCGTTTGATTTCATCTTCAGTGACTTCGTTAACTTTGCCTAAGCCATTAACTTTAATTTCTTTTGTTAAATCAATTTTAGCAGCAACATTGAAGTTAACTTCACCAATATAGTCTTTACTATCATTTTTAGCTTTAACTAATATGTGACCATTTTGTTGATCAGTAATTGTAAATTCAAGTTGTTCAATATCGATTTGTGGATATTTCGCTTTTATTAGTTTTTGAACTTCACTAATGGTTAATTCTTCAACTTTTAGTGTCTCATTAATTTTAATGATTGTGTTAAGATTTTGCTTAGCTGAAATTTCAAAGCTCAGTTCACTAGTATTTGAATAATCAGCACTATCGTCAACTGCTTTAATAGTAATCTTATTACCATTGATAGTAATTTTTAGCTGCTCTCATTTTATGCTCTTACCAGCATTTGCTTCATTTACAACTCGTTTGATTTCATCTTCAGTGACTTCGTTAACTTTGCCTAAGCCATTAACTTTAATTTCTTTTGTTAAATCAATTTTAGCAGCAACATTGAAGTTAACTTCACCAATATAGTCTTTACTATCATTTTTAGCTTTAACTAATATGTGACCATTTTGTTGATCAGTAATTGTAAATTCAAGTTGTTCAATATCGATTTGTGGATATTTCGCTTTTATTAGTTTTTGAACTTCACTAATGGTTAATTCTTCAACTTTTAGTGTCTCATTAATTTTAATGATTGTGTTAAGATTTTGCTTAGCTGAAATTTCAAAGCTCAGTTCACTAGTATTTGAATAATCAGCACTATCGTCAACTGCTTTAATAGTAATCTTATTACCATTGATGGTAATTTTTAGCCGCTCTCATTTTATGCTCTTGCCAGCATTTGCTTCATTTACAACTCGTTTGATTTCATCTTCAGTGACTTCGTTAACTTTGCCTAAGCCATTAACTTTAATTTCTTTTGTTAAATCAATTTTAGCAGCAACATTGAAGTTAACTTCACCAATATAGTCTTTACTATCATTTTTAGCTTTAACTAATATGTGACCATTTTGTTGATCAGTAATTGTAAATTCAAGTTGTTCAATATCGATTTGTGGATATTTCGCTTTTATTAGTTTTTGAACTTCACTAATGGTTAATTCTTCAACTTTTAGTGTCTCATTAATTTTAATGATTGTGTTAAGATTTTGCTTAGCTGAAATTTCAAAGCTCAGTTCACTAGTATTTGAATAATCAGCACTATCGTCAACTGCTTTAATAGTAATCTTATTACCATTGATGGTAATTTTTAGCTGCTCTCATTTTATGCTCTTGCCAGCATTTGCTTCATTTACAACTCGTTTGATTTCATCTTCAGTGACTTCGTTAACTTTGCCTAAGCCATTAACTTTAATTTCTTTTGTTAAATCAATTTTAGCAGCAACATTGAAGTTAACTTCACCAATATAGTCTTTACTATCATTTTTAGCTTTAACTAATATGTGACCATTTTGTTGATCAGTAATTGTAAATTCAAGTTGTTCAATATCGATTTGTGGATATTTCGCTTTTATTAGTTTTTGAACTTCACTAATGGTTAATTCTTCAACTTTTAGTGTCTCATTAATTTTAATGATTGTGTTAAGATTTTGCTTAGCTGAAATTTCAAAGCTCAGTTCACTAGTATTTGAATAATCAGCACTATCGTCAACTGCTTTAATAGTAATCTTATTACCATTGATAGTAATTTTTAGCTGCTCTCATTTAATTTCTTTACCAGCATTTGCTTCATTTACAACTCGTTTGATTTCATCTTCAGTGACTTCGTTAACTTTGCCTAAGCCATTAACTTTAATTTCTTTTGTTAAATCAATTTTAGCAGCAACATTGAAGTTAACTTCACCAATATAGTCTTTACTATCATTTTTAGCTTTAACTAATATGTGACCATTTTGTTGATCAGTAATTGTAAATTCAAGTTGTTCAATATCGATTTGTGGATATTTCGCTTTTATTAGTTTTTGAACTTCACTAATGGTTAATTCTTCAACTTTTAGTGTCTCATTAATTTTAATGATTGTGTTAAGATTTTGCTTAGCTGAAATTTCAAAGCTCAGTTCACTAGTATTTGAATAATCAGCACTATCGTCAACTGCTTTAATAGTAATCTTATTACCATTGATGGTAATTTTTAGCTGCTCTCATTTTATGCTCTTGCCAGCATTTGCTTCATTTACAACTCGTTTGATTTCATCTTCAGTGACTTCGTTAACTTTGCCTAAGCCATTAACTTTAATTTCTTTTGTTAAATCAATTTTAGCAGCAACATTGAAGTTAACTTCACCAATATAGTCTTTACTATCATTTTTAGCTTTAACTAATATGTGACCATTTTGTTGATCAGTAATTGTAAATTCAAGTTGTTCAATATCGATTTGTGGATATTTCGCTTTTATTAGTTTTTGAACTTCACTAATGGTTAATTCTTCAACTTTTAGTGTCTCATTAATTTTAATGATTGTGTTAAGATTTTGCTTAGCTGAAATTTCAAAGCTCAGTTCACTAGTATTTGAATAATCAGCACTATCGTCAACTGCTTTAATAGTAATCTTATTACCATTGATAGTAATTTTTAGCTGCTCTCATTTTATGCTATTGCCAGCATTTGCTTCATTTACAATCCGTTTGATTTCATCTTCAGTGACTTCGTTAACTTTGCCTAAGCCATTAACTTTAATTTCTTTTGTTAAATCAATTTTAGCAGCAACATTGAAGTTAACTTCACCAATATAGTCTTTACTATCATTTTTAGCTTTAACTAATATGTGACCATTTTGTTGATCAGTAATTGTAAATTCAAGTTGATTAATATCGATTTGTGGATATTTCGCTTTTATTAGTTTTTGAACTTCACTAATGGTTAATTCTTCAACTTTTAGTGTCTCATTAATTTTAATGATTGTGTTAAGATTTTGCTTAGCTGAAATTTCAAAGCTCAGTTCACTAGTATTTGAATAATCAGCACTATCGTCAACTGCTTTAATAGTAATCTTATTACCATTGATGGTAATTTTTAGCTGCTCTCATTTTATGCTCTTGCCAGCATTTGCTTCATTTACAATCCGTTTGATTTCATCTTCAGTGACTTCGTTAACTTTGCCTAAGCCATTAACTTTAATTTCTTTTGTTAAATCAATTTTAGCAGTGACATTGAAGTTAACTTCACCAATATAGTCTTTACTATCATTTTTAGCTTTAACTAATATGTGACCATTTTGTTGATCAGCAATTGTAAATTCAAGTTGATTAATATCGATTTGTGGATATTTCGCTTTTATTAGTTTTTGAACTTCGCTAATGGTTAATTCTTCAACTTTTAGTGTCTCATTAATTTTAATGATTGTGTTAAGATTTTGCTTAGCTGAAATTTCAAAGCTCAGTTCACTAGTATTTGAATAATCAGCACTATCGTCAACTGCTTTAATAGTAATCTTATTACCATTGATAGTAATTTTTAGCTGCTCTCATTTTATGCTATTGCCAGCATTTGCTTCATTTACAATCCGTTTGATTTCATCTTCAGTGACTTCGTTAACTTTGCCTAAGCCATTAACTTTAATTTCTTTTGTTAAATCAATTTTAGCAGTGACATTGAAGTTAACTTCACCAATATAGTCTTTACTATCATTTTTAGCTTTAACTAATATGTGACCATTTTGTTGATCAGTAATTGTAAATTCAAGTTGATTAATATCGATTTGTGGATATTTCGCTTTTATTAGTTTTTGAACTTCGCTAATGGTTAATTCTTCAACTTTTAGTGTCTCATTAATTTTAATGATTGTGTTAAGATTTTGCTTAGCTGAAATTTCAAAGCTCAGTTCACTAGTATTTGAATAATCAGCACTATCGTCAACTGCTTTAATAGTAATCTTATTACCATTGATAGTAATTTTTAGCTGCTCTCATTTTATGCTCTTGCCAGCATTTGCTTCATTTACAATCCGTTTGATTTCATCTTCAGTGACTTCGTTAACTTTGCCTAAGCCATTAACTTTAATTTCTTTTGTTAAATCAATTTTAGCAGCAACATTGAAGTTAACTTCACCAATATAGTCTTTACTATCATTTTTAGCTTTAACTAATATGTGACCATTTTGTTGATCAGTAATTGTAAATTCAAGTTGATTAATATCGATTTGTGGATATTTCGCTTTTATTAGTTTTTGAACTTCGCTAATGGTTAATTCTTCAACTTTTAGTGTCTCATTAATTTTAATGATTGTGTTAAGATTTTGCTTAGCTGAAATTTCAAAGCTCAGTTCACTAGTATTTGAATAATCAGCACTATCGTCAACTGCTTTAATAGTAATCTTATTACCATTGATAGTAATTTTTAGCTGCTCTCATTTTATGCTATTGCCAGCATTTGCTTCATTTACAATCCGTTTGATTTCATCTTCAGTGACTTCGTTAACTTTGCCTAAGCCATTAACTTTAATTTCTTTTGTTAAATCAATTTTAGCAACAACATTGAAGCTAAGGTGAGTAGTATTTGAATAATCAGCACTGCCATCAACTGCTTTAATAGTAATATTATTGCCATTGATGGTAATTTTTAGTTGCTCTCATTTAATTTTTTTATCAGCATTTGCTTCATTTACAACTCGTTTGATTTCTTCTTCATTGATTGCGTTAACTTTGCCTAAGCCATTAACTTTGATTTCTTTTGTTAAATTCTTTTTTAATGCGACTTTGAATTTTATTTCATTTTCATAAATCTTCTTTGATTTATCAGAAATTATTATTTCAACATATTCATCATTTAAATTTGAAATATCAAAGTCTAGAACATCTCATCTTATCTTGCTATTTTTGTTTTTCTCTTTTATAATTTCAATAATTTTATCTCTATCTGTAGTATCAATATTTCCAATATTAATATCTAGTTCGAGATTAGCTATTGAACGCTCATTATCTTTTGTCAAAAATTTAGGAGGAATATTT
The DNA here is from genome assembly GCF_012934885.1 of Mycoplasma phocoeninasale. GTDB lineage: Bacteria > Bacillota_I > Bacilli_A > Mycoplasmatales > Metamycoplasmataceae > Metamycoplasma > Metamycoplasma phocoeninasale. The sequence goes on from NZ_CP051480.1 coordinate 561,928, forward strand.
TCTAAAAATTTTGCAATTAGTGAGTTATTATAAAAATTGTCGTATTTTTTTACATTATCAACATTTCATTTTGAAATATTTTGATTGAACGAACTAGCGCCCTCAAACATTGAACTCATATCTCCAACATTCTTTACGTTTCAAGTGCTAATATCTTGGTTAAATTTTTTTGCTCCACGAAACATTGAACTCATATCTTCAACATTTTTAACATTTCAACTGCTAATGTCTTGATTGAAATTATTTGCTCCTTCGAACATCGATGCCATATCCTCAACATTTTTAGTATCAATATCAGAAATTTTTTGGTTAAAGTTAGAGGCATTTTTAAACATTGCTGACAATTTTAAGACTTTGTCATTTTTTAATTTCATTTCAGTATTTCGATTGTTAAATGATGAAGCACCCTCAAACATTGAACTCATATCTTCAACATTACTCATATCTATTGATGTAATTAATTGATTAAAAGCAGTTGCTCCCTTGAACATAGATGACATATTTTTAACTTTTGAAGTTTCATTTTTTCACATTAATGGTTTGGATCCATTATTAAATGATGAAGCACCCTCAAACATTGATGACATGTCCTCTACATTGCTAACAATCACATTTGACATGTCCTTGTCAAAATTAGTAGCATTTTTAAACATTTTTGACATATTTTTAACTTTGCTACTTCTTATTCAAGTAATTCTTCAATCTAATTCTCTTCCTCCGTTATCAAAGGAAGTTGCCCCCTCAAACATTGAACTCATATCCTCAACATTGGAAATCTTTAAATTAGAAACATCCTGATTAAAACTAGTCGCATTTTTGAACATTGATGAAATGTCTTTAATATTATCACTACAATTTCAAAGAAATTCCTCTCCTCCATTATTAAAAGAAGTGGCTCCCTCAAACATTGATGACATATTTTCTGCAGTTATTGCGTTAAGACTAGTAACAGTCTTATCAAAACTAATTGCATCCTTGAACATTTTTGACATATTTATAACATGTCCCAAACTTATTTTTAAACGTTTATCCCCATTATTAAATGATGAAGCACCCTCAAACATTGACGACATGTCAATAACCTCTCAAGCACGTAAATCTGATATATCTTGATTAAAATTAACGGCATTTTTGAACATTTTTGATGTTGTTTTCAAATATCCAGAATCTCATTTTAGATCTGAACCACCATTATTAAATAGTGTAGCGTTCTCAAACATAGATGACATATCAGTAATTTTTCGAACATTTCAAATCGAGAGGTTTTGATTAAAGTTACTACAATCCTTAAAAGCATTTTTGAGTGAAGTTATTTCTTCTGGCAATTCCTTAGGAACTTCAGTAACGTTGTTAGCAAATTGTTCAATTTGAACTTCACCATTTGCATTTGTGAAGTAACCAATCTGGGTGCATTTTGTTCCCTTATAGGTTGCTTTTTTCACCAAAAACTTTGAATCATATTCAAGAGGTTTTAAAAAACTTTTTTGATTAATTAAGCGTTTATTATTTTGATTATCAATTTTTGTTGACATTAACAAGAGTGGTAAATTTATAGTAGAAATTACTAAAAAGATTTCTAGTAACTTTTTTTTATTTTTCATTTTATTTAATTCCTTTGTAATACGTTTTGTTTATCTTTTCTTTCTTTAATAGATTATCAAACAAGTAATTAAATAAAAATTTAAGCCATACTACTAAATGTTATGACATTTTTATTATATATCAATATATAATTAAATTTGTAAATAAATTCACTGAATTTTGATTTTTACAATTATTTTATTCTTCTCCTTTAAAATTTGTTATGTTAAAAAAATACAAATTCTTAAGAAATAAACAATATTTTAATTTAAAAACTGAAATTAAGGTATAACGAATCATTTTCTGAAAAACTTAGAAATTTACTAGCAAATTAATATATTAACCTAACATATGAACATAAATAGTTTATAAAAAAAGCAGAAATTAATTCTGCTTGTTATAACCTTTTTTCGTTTTTTTAATTATTAATATTAATATGATTAGCAAAGTTATAGATAATATGACTGCAATTATCACTTTTCAAATTATGCTATTATTTTTCTTATTTGGTATTAAATTGTCCATTTCATAATTTAATGAAATTTTTCCGTGATAATTATCATCATTATTAAAATCTAATACAATTCTATTATTGTGTTTTTCTAGAGATATATCAAATTCAATATTTTTCATTCCCGACTTATGAAAAATTTCTTCAATTAGCAACTTAAATCCTTTTTCATTAACTTGTTCTGCTTTAACTTTTTTTAGTTCCAAAAGTATATTTTTTTCATCGATCATTTTAGCGATATTGATCTTCTCAGTGATATTAAATTGCAGTTCACCTTGATAGTCAGGATGCGAATCCTTAGCTTTAATGATTACTTTATTTCCAATGATTTCAATGGCAAAGTGAGTAAAATCAATCTTAGGAAACCTTTCTTTAATAACTTTCTTAATTTCTTCAAGATTTATTTTTGCTACTTTATTGAATTCTCGGCTAGTAATTAGCTCAGATATCTGTTTTTTGACGGCGATAGCAACTTCTATTTCACCTTGATAGTCAGGATGAGAATCTTTAGCTTTAATAATAACTTTATTTCCACTAATAACTAAATCAAGATGATTAAAGTCAACAGTTGGGTGTTTTACTAAAATAACTTTTTTAATGCTACTTTCATCAAGATTATTAACTTTATCAAAACTTTCATTAGTAATTAGCTCAGAGATTTGCTTTTTAACCTCAATGCTAATTTCTTTTTGACCTTGATAGTCAGGATGCGAATCCTTAGCTTTAATGATGACTTTATTTCCTATGATTTCAATGTTAAGGTGAGCAAAATCAATCTTAGGATATTTTTCTCTAATAACTTTCTTAATTTCTTCAACTTCTATTTTTGCTACTTTATTGAAATTTGAATCAGTAATTAACTTAGAAACATCTAACTTCTCTTCGACACTAAATCGCAGCTCGCCCTGATAGTCAGGATGGGAATCTTTAGCTTTAATGATGACTTTATTTCCTCTGATTTCAATGTCAAGGTGAGCAAAATCAATCTCAGGGTACTTTTCTCTAATAACTTTCTTAATTTCTTCAACTTCTATTTTTGCTACTTTATTGAATTCTCGGCTAGTAATTAGCTCAGATATCTGTTTTTTGACGGCGATAGCAACTTCTATTTCACCTTGATAGTCAGGATGAGAATCTTTAGCTTTAATAATAACTTTATTTCCACTAATAACTAAATCAAGATGATTAAAGTCAACAGTTGGGTGTTTTACTAAAATAACTTTTTTAATGCTACTTTCATCAAGATTATTAACTTTATCAAAACTTTCATTAGTAATTAGCTCAGAGATTTGCTTTTTAACCTCAATGCTAATTTCTTTTTGACCTTGATAGTCAGGATGCGAATCCTTAGCTTTAATGATGACTTTATTTCCTATGATTTCAATGTTAAGGTGAGCAAAATCAATCTTAGGATATTTTTCTCTAATAACTTTCTTAATTTCTTCAACTTCTATTTTTGCTACTTTATTGAAATTTGAATCAGTAATTAACTTAGAAACATCTAACTTTTCTTCGACACTAAATCGCAGCTCGCCCTGATAGTCAGGATGGGAATCTTTAGCTTTAATGATGACTTTATTTCCTCTGATTTCAATGTCAAGGTGAGCAAAATCAATCTCAGGGTACTTTTCTCTAATAACTTTCTTAATTTCTTCAACTTCTATTTTTGCTACTTTATTGAATTCTCGGCTAGTAATTAGCTCAGATATCTGTTTTTTGACGGCGATAGCAACTTCTATTTCACCTTGATAGTCAGGATGAGAATCTTTAGCTTTAATAATAACTTTATTTCCACTAATAACTAAATCAAGATGATTAAAGTCAACAGTTGGGTGTTTTACTAAAATAACTTTTTTAATGCTACTTTCATCAAGATTATTAACTTTATCAAAACTTTCATTAGTAATTAGCTCAGAGATTTGCTTTTTAACCTCAATGCTAATTTCTTTTTGACCTTGATAGTCAGGATGCGAATCCTTAGCTTTAATGATGACTTTATTTCCTATGATTTCAATGTTAAGGTGAGCAAAATCAATCTTAGGATATTTTTCTCTAATAACTTTCTTAATTTCTTCAACTTCTATTTTTGCTACTTTATTGAAATTTGAATCAGTAATTAACTTAGAAACATCTAACTTTTCTTCGACACTAAATCGCAGCTCGCCCTGATAGTCAGGATGGGAATCTTTAGCTTTAATGATGACTTTATTTCCTCTGATTTCAATGTCAAGGTGAGCAAAATCAATCTCAGGGTACTTTTCTCTAATAACTTTCTTAATTTCTTCAACTTCTATTTTTGCTACTTTATTGAATTCTCGGCTAGTAATTAGCTCAGATATCTGTTTTTTGACGGCGATAGCAACTTCTATTTCACCTTGATAGTCAGGATGCGAATCCTTAGCTTTAATGATCACTTTATTTCCTATGATTTCAATGTTAAGGTGAGCAAAATCAATCTTAGGATATTTTTCTCTAATAACTTTCTTAATTTCTTCAACTTCTATTTTTGCTACTTTATTGAAATTTGAATCAGTAATTAACTTAGAAACATCTAACTTTTCTTCGACACTAAATCGCAGCTCGCCCTGATAGTCAGGATGGGAATCTTTAGCTTTAATGATGACTTTATTTCCTCTGATTTCAATGTCAAGGTGAGCAAAATCAATCTCAGGGTACTTTTCTCTAATAACTTTCTTAATTTCTTCAACTTCTATTTTTGCTACTTTATTGAATTTTGGACTAGTAATTAGCTCAGATATCTGTTTTTTGACGGCAATAGCAACTTCTATTTCACCTTGATAGTCAGGATGAGAATCTTTAGCTTTAATAATAACTTTATTTCCACTAATAACTAAATCAAGATGATTAAAGTCAACAGTTGGGTGTTTTATTTTAAGAACTCTTTTAATATTTGCTTCATCAAGATTATTGACTTTATCAAAGCTTGAACTAGTAATTAGCTCAGAGATTTGCTTTTTAACCTCAATGCTAATTTCTTTTTGACCTTGATAGTCAGGATGCGAATCCTTAGCTTTAATGATGACTTTATTTTCTTTAATTTCAATGTCAAAGTGAGCAAAATCAATCTTATGATATTTTTCTCTAATAACTTTCTTAATTTCTTCAACTTCTATTTTTGCTACTTTATTGAAATTTGAATCAGTAATTAGCTCAGATAAATGTTTTTTAATTTCATATTTTATATCCAACACACTATCTTCATAATTTTCATTGCCATTAAAGTTCAAAATAATCTTTTTATTATTTGTTTGATGCTCATATTGATAGTTGATTTTATCAACATTTAATTGATTTAAAATAAAATCATTTGTAATTTTTTCAAGATTTTTTATCTCAATATTTGTTAATTTTCCCAAATTAATATCTTTGATTTTTTCGTTTATGTTTTCTTTAAATTCAATTTTTACAATGGATTCTCCAGTATATTTTCACATACCTTTAGTTGAAGGCTTAATAGAAATAAAGACATTTTTGTTTTCGTTTATACTTTTAATTTCAATAATAAGATCATTTCAATCAATGCCTTGATTCTTTTCTAGAATAATTTCTTTAACTTTTTCGTAAAAATTATTATTAAATGTTAATGTTCTGTTTATTTTTTTGTCAAATATGGTGTTAGCAATAGCACTATTTATATCTTTTATTAAATTTTGAGGAAATCTTTCGAATGCTAGAGGACATTCGGCACAAAAATTGTCATGGAATTTAACATTATTTACTTTTCAATTTGAAATATCCTTATCGAACATTTTTGCGTTTTTAAACATCTTCGTCATATTTTCAACTTTCGATGTGTTTCAATCCTTTATGTACCTATCAAAAACCAAGGCTCCCTCAAACATTGATGACATATCACAAATATTATTTTCTCTGTTTAGCCATTCATTTAATTCTCTTCATTGGTTATTAAATTCCTTCGCATTTTTAAACATCGATGACATATTTTTAACATTAGATATATCTCATTTTGATATATCTCGATTAAATTTATCTGCCCCTTCAAACATTGATGACATGTCAACAACATTTTTGAATGTAGGTCCTATTTTGTCAAGATCTCCATCTTCCCAAGTCTTACCACTATCAAACATTTTTGCATTCTTAAACATTGATGACATGTTTGTAACATTTAAAAAATTTCATTTATTTATGGTTATATTAAATTCCAAAGCGCCTTCAAACATTGATGACATATTTATTACTCTAGATACATTTCACGAAGAAATATCTGAGTTAAAAGAAATGGCATTTTTAAACATTGATGCCATGTCAATAACTCCTGATACATCTCAATAATATAGACTTCGATTAAAACTTTTTGCATTTTCAAACATTGATGCCATATTTCTAACATTTCCTGTTTTTCATCACCTAATATCATTATCGTTAAATAATGTTGCTCCTTCAAACATTGATGACATATCAGTAACTTTTGATACATCTCAATAGTACAGGCTTTGATTAAATTTTCTGGCATTTTTAAACATTGAAGACATGTTTGTTACCTTCGACACATCTCAATAAGAAATATTCTGATTGAAATTGTAGCAATTTTCAAATGCATTTTCCATTGATATTTCAAAGTCACTTTTTATTTGTATATTTCTTGTATTAAAATTTTCTGAAACGTCTTCTAAGTTTTCCTTAAATGGCTCAATGACAACAAGAGGTTTTCTTCCTGAATGAATAAAAATCATATAACCAATTTTTTTGCATGTCGTTCCAATGTATTCAGCTGGCACCCTTTCCTTTAATCTATAACCTAATTTTTCATATTTTTCTCTAATAAAATTGATATTTTTTTTAGCCATGTGACCATAACTATTAATATTGCTAACTCTAATAAATGGCTTTGGATGAATTTTTGCAGCAACCGGAATAATTGGGATTGAAACGATTAAAAGTGCTGCCAATGATTTAATTAATTTTTTTTGCATTTTTTCCTTTACTCTAAATATTTTTTTATAGCATTTCATAGTTATAAATTAGTCAGAAAAGAGAATTAAAATAAAATTTAAAATACCTTGAATTTATATATGAAATAAACTATTTATTTTGCCGATTTTTAATTTTTAGTTTCTTTCTATTTTTCACTAATACTATTAGAGTTATAAATAAGATCAAAGAAATTGCTACTGTTATAATTATTCACTTAACAATTCTCTTATTTTTAATAGTGATTGAATTATTAAATTCATAGTTGAATAGAAGTTTTCCGTAGTAGTTATTATCATTGTCAAAGTCAACAAAAACTTTGCTATTTTTTTTATCAATATGTAATTTAAATTCAATATCAATAATATTTAACTTATAAAAAATGTCCCTAATTAATATTTTTATTTTTTCTTCATTAATTTCTTTATGACCAACTTTGTCTAATTTAAGATTCATATCTACATTTTTGGTGATTTGGGTAATATGTTTTTTAGCTTCGATAGCAACTTCTATCTCGCCTTGATAGTCAGGATGTGAATCCTTAGCTTTAATGATCACTTTATTGCCGCTAATCACTAATTCAAGATGTTCAAAATCAAGAGTTGGATGTTTTATTTTAAGAACTCTTTTAATATTTGCTTCATCAAGATTATTGACTTTATCAAAGCTTGAACTAGTAATTAGCTCAGAGATTTGCTTTTTAACCTCAATGCTAATTTCTTTTTGACCTTGATAGTCAGGATGTGAATTCTTAGCTTTAATGATCACTTTATTGCCACTAATCACTAATTCAAGATGTTCAAAATCAAGAGTTGGATGTTTTATTTTAAGAACTCTTTTAATATTTGCTTCATCAAGATTATTGACTTTATCAAAGCTTGAACTAGTAATTAGCTCAGAGACTTGCTTTTTAACCTCAATGCTAATTTCTTTTTTTCCTTGATAGTCAGGATGTGAATCTCTAGCTTTAATGATCACTTTATTTCCTGAAATTTCAATATCAAGGTGAGCAAAATCAATCTCAGAATACTTTTCTCTAATAACTCTCTTAATTTCTTCAACATCTATTTTTGCTACTTTATTGAATTTTGAACTAGTAATTAGCTCAGATAATGGTCTTTTAGCCGCGATTGCAATTTCTTTTTGACCTTGATAGTCAGGATGTGAATTCTTAGCTTTAATGATGACTTTATTGCCACTAATCACTAATTCAAGATGTTCAAAATCAAGAGTTGGATGTTTTATTTTAAGAACTCTTTTAATATTTGCTTCATCAAGATTATTGACTTTATCAAAGCTTGAACTAGTAATTAGCTCAGAGATTTGCTTTTTAACCTCAATGCTAATTTCTTTTTGTCCTTGATAGTCAGGATGTGAATCTCTAGCTTTAATGATCACTTTATTTCCTGAAATTTCAATATCAAGGTGAGCAAAATCAATCTCAGAATACTTTTCTCTAATAACTCTCTTAATTTCTTCAACATCTATTTTTGCTACTTTATTGAATTTTGAACTAGTAATTAGCTCAGATAATGGTCTTTTAGCCGCGATTGCAATTTCTTTTTGACCTTGATAGTCAGGATGTGAATTCTTAGCTTTAATGATGACTTTATTGCCACTAATCACTAATTCAAGATGTTCAAAATCAAGAGTTGGATGTTTTATTTTAAGAACTCTTTTAATATTTGCTTCATCAAGATTATTGACTTTATCAAAGCTTGAACTAGTAATTAGCTCAGAGATTTGCTTTTTAACCTCAATGCTAATTTCTTTTTGTCCTTGATAGTCAGGATGTGAATCTCTAGCTTTAATGATCACTTTATTTCCTGAAATTTCAATATCAAGGTGAGCAAAATCAATCTCAGAATACTTTTCTCTAATAACTCTCTTAATTTCTTCAACATCTATTTTTGCTACTTTATTGAATTTTGAACTAGTAATTAGCTCAGATAATGGTCTTTTAGCCGCGATTGCAATTTCTTTTTGACCTTGATAGTCAGGATGTGAATTCTTAGCTTTAATGATGACTTTATTGCCACTAATCACTAATTCAAGATGTTCAAAATCAAGAGTTGGATGTTTTATTTTAAGAACTCTTTTAATATTTGCTTCATCAAGATTATTGACTTTGTCAAAGCTTGAACTAGTAATTAGCTCAGAGACTTGCTTTTTAACCTCAATGCTAATTTCTTTTTGTCCTTGATAGTCAGGATGTGAATTCTTAGCTTTAATGATGACTTTATTGCCACTAATCACTAATTCAAGATGTTCAAAATCAAGAGTTGGATGTTTTATTTTAAGAACTCTTTTAATATTTGCTTCATCAAGATTATTGACTTTATCAAAGCTTGAACTAGTAATTAGCTCAGAGACTTGCTTTTTAACCTCAATGCTAATTTCTTTTTGTCCTTGATAGTCAGGATGTGAATCTCTAGCTTTAATGATCACTTTATTTCCTGAAATTTCAATATCAAGGTGAGCAAAATCAATCTCAGAATACTTTTCTCTAATAACTCTCTTAATTTCTTCAACATCTATTTTTGCTACTTTATTGAATTTTGGACTAGTAATTAACTCAGATAATGGTCTTTTAGCCGCGATTGCAATTTCTTTTTGTCCTTGATAGTCAGGATGTGAATTCTTAGCTTTAATGATGACTTTATTGCCACTAATCACTAATTCAAGATGTTCAAAATCAAGAGTTGGATGTTTTGTTTTAAGAACTCTTTTAATATTTGCTTCATCAAGATTATTGACTTTATCAAAGCTTGAACTAGTAATTAGCTCAGAGACTTGCTTTTTAACCTCAATGCTAATTTCTTTTTGTCCTTGATAGTCAGGATGTGAATCTCTAGCTTTAATGATCACTTTATTTCCTGAAATTTCAATATCAAGGTGAGCAAAATCAATCTCAGAATACTTTTCTCTAATAACTCTCTTAATTTCTTCAACATCTATTTTTGCTACTTTATTGAATTTTGGACTAGTAATTAACTCAGATAATGGTCTTTTAGCCGCGATTGCAATTTCTTTTTGTCCTTGATAGTCAGGATGTGAATTCTTAGCTTTAATGATGACTTTATTGCCACTAATCACTAATTCAAGATGTTCAAAATCAAGAGTTGGATGTTTTGTTTTAAGAACTCTTTTAATATTTGCTTCATCAAGATTATTAACTTTATCAAAGCTTGAACTAGTAATTAGCTCAGAGATTTGCTTTTTAACCTCAATGCTAATTTCTTTTTGTCCTTGATAGTCAGGATGTGAATTCTTAGCTTTAATGATGACTTTATTGCCACTAATCACTAATTCAAGATGTTCAAAATCAAGAGTTGGATGTTTTGTTTTAAGAACTCTTTTAATATTTGCTTCATCAAGATTATTAACTTTATCAAAGCTTGAACTAGTAATTAGCTCAGAGATTTGCTTTTTAACCTCAATGCTAATTTCTTTTTGTCCTTGATAGTCAGGATGTGAATTCTTAGCTTTAATGATGACTTTATTGCCACTAATCACTAATTCAAGATGTTCAAAATCAAGAGTTGGATGTTTTATTTTAAGAACTCTTTTAATATTTGCTTCATCAAGATTATTGACTTTATCAAAGCTTGAACTAGTAATTAGCTCAGAGACTTGCTTTTTAACCTCAATGCTAATTTCTTTTTGTCCTTGATAGTCAGGATGTGAATCTCTAGCTTTAATGATCACTTTATTTCCTGAAATTTCAATATCAAGGTGAGCAAAATCAATCTCAGAATACTTTTCTCTAATAACTCTCTTAATTTCTTCAACATCTATTTTTGCTACTTTATTGAATTTTGGACTAGTAATTAACTCAGATAATGGTCTTTTAGCCGCGATTGCAATTTCTTTTTGTCCTTGATAGTCAGGATGTGAATTCTTAGCTTTAATGATGACTTTATTGCCACTAATCACTAATTCAAGATGTTCAAAATCAAGAGTTGGATGTTTTATTTTAAGAACTCTTTTAATATTTGCTTCATCAAGATTATTGACTTTATCAAAGCTTGAACTAGTAATTAGCTCAGAGACTTGCTTTTTAACCTCAATGCTAATTTCTTTTTGTCCTTGATAGTCAGGATGTGAATCTCTAGCTTTAATGATCACTTTATTTCCTGAAATTTCAATATCAAGGTGAGCAAAATCAATCTCAGAATACTTTTCTCTAATAACTCTCTTAATTTCTTCAACATCTATTTTTGCTACTTTATTGAATTTTGGACTAGTAATTAACTCAGATAATGGTCTTTTAGCCGCGATTGCAATTTCTTTTTGTCCTTGATAGTCAGGATGTGAATTCTTAGCTTTAATGATGACTTTATTGCCACTAATCACTAATTCAAGATGTTCAAAATCAAGAGTTGGATGTTTTATTTTAAGAACTCTTTTAATATTTGCTTCATCAAGATTATTAACTTTATCAAAGCTTGAACTAGTAATTAGCTCAGAGATTTGCTTTTTAACCTCAATGCTAATTTCTTTTTGTCCTTGATAGTCACGATAAGAGTCTTTAGCTTTAATGATGACTTTATTGTCATTAATAACTAAATCTAGATGATCAAAATCAAGATTTGAATGTTTTATTTTAAGAACTCTTTTAATATTTTCCTCATCAAGATTATTGACTTTATCAAAGCTTGAACTAGTAATTAGCTCAGATAATGGTCTTTTGATTTCATACCTTATCTCAAATGTACAATCTTCATAATCGTCATTATTATTAAAATTTAAAATAATCTTTTTGTTATTTGGCTGATGCTCATATTGGTAGTTGATTTTGTCAACGCTTAATTGATTTAAAACAAATTTTTTTGTTATTTCTTCCAAATTGTTTACTTGGTTATCCAATAATTTTCCTAAATAATCATTTTTTATAGAATTTCTTATTTCTCGTTTAAATTCTACAGTTAAATTTAACTCTCCTCTATATTTTCACTTGCCAGTATCTGAAGGAGTAATTACTATTTTCATTCATTCTTTACTGAATTTACTAAATCTAAATTTAAAATCATTTCAATTAATATGCTTATTGTTATTTTTAACAAATTCAACGATTTCATAATAGTTATCTTCACTAAAATATGGAATTTTTGAGTGTTTTTTATCATTTTTTATATTTAATTTATTAATATCTTTTGTTAATCCTTTAGGATATTTTTCAAATGTTATAAGAGTTCCATCACAAAATTCATCGTAATTTTTAACGCTATCTACTTTTCAATTTGAAAGATTTGCGTCAAATATTTTGGCATTTTTAAACATTTTTGTCATGTTTTCAACATTGGAGGTGTTCCATCTGCTAATGTCTAAATTGAAAGATTCTGCCCCTTCAAACATTGAAGACATATTTTTAATATTATTTTCATATTTAAGGGCATCAAATGGACTTCTGCCATAATTATTAAATTTCTTAGCATTTTTAAACATTGAAGACATATTTCTAACATTAGAAATGTCTCACATTGATATGTCGCGATTAAATTCTACTGCTCCCTCAAACATTGATGACATATCTCTAACATTTTTAAATGTATGGGATGTATCCCTAAGATTAAAATCCTGAAATGACCGTCACTTATTAAATTTCTTAGCATTTTTAAACATTGATGACATATTTATAACATTCGAAAAATTTCATAAGTATACATCATCATTAAATTCTTCTGCTTCTTCGAACATTGATGACATATTCGTCACATTACTTACATCTCATGAATAAACATAATTGTTAAATTTCTTTGCCCCCTTAAACATTGATGACATATTATTGACATTTGATGTATTCCAATAATATAAACTTCTATTAAATTCTCTTGCACCTTCAAACATTTTTGACATCGTTGTAACATTTGATGTTATTCAATTGCCAATACTATCATTAAATGATACCGCATCCTTAAACATAGAAGACATATTTCTTACCTTTGATACATCTCATGAATAAACATAATTATTAAATTTCTTTGCTCCCTCAAACATTGACGACATATCTCTAACATTTGATGTATCTCAATAATATAAACTTTGATCAAAGTTTCAAGCATCCTTAAACATAGAAGACATTGTCATCGCACTTTCTGTTTTTCATGGGGTAATATCACCATTAAAAAGAGTTGCCCCTTCAAACATAGAAGACATATCTATAACTTTTTTGACATTTCAAGTAGTTAATTTTTCATTAAATTTTATAGCATTTTTAAACATACAAGACATATTTATAACATCAGACACTTCTCAATGATCTATATATTCATTAAATCATACACAACCCTCAAAGGCATTTTCCATCGAAACAACAAAATCACCTGAAATTGCTTGTCTTACAATGTTATTGCTAAAAGATTGATAAAAACTAACAACGTTTTCATCGAAAGGTTCAAGCACAACTAAAGGAACTTCAAATCTATTTGCTGGATTCTTGAAATACATAAAGCCAATACGTGTGCAAACAAGACCGTAATAATAATTTACATATTCACCTTTCTTGTGAAGTATTAATTCATATCCCAAGCTTTTATATTTTGCCTTGATTTTAGCAATTTTGCTTTCCTTAGTAATTTTATTTGAATTAAGTATAATGTTATTTTCCTTGCTTAAATTAAAATTGGTATTTGCCAATTTTGAGAAGTTTATTCCTGCATAAATTGGAATAATTGGAATCAAACATAATGAAGTCATAAATATTTTTCTTAATATTTTCTTTCTCATAGCACCTTTCTTTTTCATATATTTCCTTATTATATTATTATAATAATATAATATAACATATTTATTAAATAATAAAAAATTAATTTAGGTTTTTAAAAATATTAAACATATAAATTTTATGCTGAAAGTTTCAACTATATAAAGTTAATTAGTTTGCATTTAATTTTTTAAAAAACAAGTCATATAAAAACCTAATTTCAAAAAATATATAACAATGTTTAAAACTATGCAGTATATATTTATTAATTGGTGTTAAATCGCAGGAATTATTGATAGATAAATTATTTACCATATCTTCTTAATAGCACATTTAATATTGTGAAATTTTTGCGAATAAATTGTGTAAATATTTAACTACATAAAATAGATTTTTTGTTGTTAAATAATGATAAGACAATTTGTTTTAATTAATAATTTTGATGCGAGATCATCTAACTGGAAAAAACATTTTTGAGCAAGAAGAATAAAATATGGTAAAATCAAAGCAGTAATTTTTGTGAATTAGTGACAAAATAGCAAAAACTTATTCATTTTTAATTATATGAATAATAATTATTTACAACATTTATTTCAATCTAGGTAGTACTACTATTTCATACCTACACTTAATTAGTGTTTTTTGGCTTAATTTAATTATATTAGTATTTAAATACTAATTTTTAGTCAAAGTAAGATAAGCTAATTTTCAAAAATTCATAAACGAAGGGAATAAATTTATGAAAAAAAATATTAAAACTTGGCTCCTAGCAATGACTTCGATAGCTCCCATATCAATGATATCAGTTGCTTGCACATCCAAAAATGTGCAGCCAAATAAAGATGATAAAAATAAATTGTCTAATAAAGATAAAAATGTTGATAATAAATCAAAAATAAATGACAGAAATATAAATAGTAAATTTTTAGAAGAAAATATTAATGTTTTAGCATTAGGTGATTCAATTACTGCGGGTTTTAACGGTGAATATAGTTTCGAACTTCCAGGAAATTTTAATTCAGAAAAAGATAAGGATGTAAGCGGTTTATCATATCCTTCATTTCTTGTGGAATTACTACAAAGAACGAAACCTAACTTTGTAAAAAATTATGATAACTATGCATTATCGGGATCAAAAATTATAGATTGACTTTATTTACTAGAAGAGCCTAGCTTTGACTATGATATTCAAAAGAAAAAAACACCTTTTAAATTTTTATTAAATTTAGATCAAGATGCTAAAAATCCATTTAGAAATCGTATTCGTAATCAATTTGGAGGTTTCGAAAAATCAAATTTAAAAAATTTAAATACTAAGATAAAAGAAGCAGATTTTATTACATTGTCAATTGGAGCGAATGATATATTTGAAAATATTGATCTTAATTTACTTCGAAAAGTTGCACAAAATCCAATTAATGAAAACGTTAATTTATTTAAGAATTCATTATTAAAAATTTATAATGATAATATTAAAAATTTTGATATTTTACTAAAAAGAATTAAATTACTAAATCCAAAAGCACAAATTGTTGTTGTGGGATATCCATTTATCTTCTTAAGAGCAAAGCCATTGCTTGATGAACTATTTAATGAAAGTAATTTAAGATTTGAGGTTTTTGAGAAATTAAATGAAATTAATAAGACAGTAGCCAAAAGTAATGACGTTGTTTATGTTGAAACTTATGATGAAAAATATTGAGTTGATAATGCTAAGAAATTAACACGTTCAATTTTTGATATTCATCCAACTGAAGAAGGCTATAAAAAAATGGCAATTGAATTATTTAGAAAATTAGCATTTAACTATACAAGCCCACGTGAGATTAATGTCAATCAAAACCAAAGGTATGTTGAAAAAGATGAAGAAACCATTCACAAAATTTTTGATACTGGTCTGACTAATTATCGACTTAGAGAAATTATTGCTAACTTCGAAAGTAAAAAAACCATGTATCAACTAAAAATTGAAAATCAAAAAAATGAACTTTTCTCAATTGATAGAAATATTATCAAAAACCTAATTCTTTCAAATGATGCACTATTTGGTTCGATACTTTCAAAGGTTTTTGCCAAGGAGAAAAGATTTAGTAAATTTTTTGAAAATCCGCAATTTAAAGAAAAAATTATTTCAGCAATTCTTAGAGCAGATTTAATTGATAAAATTGATCTAGAAATTCAAAAATATTTTGATGAAACTAATCTGCCAATAAATAAACAGAATTTAACCAATGTATTTGTAGATATTTTATTTAATAAAAATATTATTCTTGATGCTTTTAAAGAATTTATTAAGACTGATTTTGATGATTTAGAAAAAGTAACTTTGGCTGAGCTTATTACTAGCATTGCGGCTAGAGTTGATTTAATTGATCCTAGACTTGCGACAATTAAGGAAAACAAGAATATTACCGATTTTATCGAAAACACCGTGCTAGAAGTGCTAAATAACAAAAATGACTATCTAAAAGCTAATAGCTTCCTTGACATCTTGAAGACCTATTTTAAAAACAATCCAAATATTAGTTTTAGACCATTAATTAAAGGTTTAATATCAAATGAGTATATCTTTGATAAATTATTTGAACAATTAGAAAAAGTGGTTCCAGGTATTACTGGCTCGAAAAAATTCGTTAAGAGAGTCTTTGAAAGTTTACCTGACTTCAGAATTTTTCACAAGCTAGAAACTCATTTAATTAACAAAATTACTAGTGGAAAGTTTAGTTTAGACTTTAACATTTTTTCAGATTTAGAAATTAGTAGACAAGATCTTTTCTATTTAGTAAAAGATTTTGTTAGCTTAATTGAAGATAATCATGTGAAAAGAGATCTAAGACAACTAATTAATACAATATTAGTCGGTTTCTTCTCGGAGTATGGTGTGGTGATTGATGACCCAAGCCTTATTTCATTTAAAAACTCATTAATTAACGATTTCGTTGATAGAATTGATGAATATGAAAAAGAGCTGCTATTGACATTTAATAATGAGAGCAATAATAAATTGTCAAATAGTCTAAAAGTGCTGTTTAAAGTCTATTTACAAGGTTATGAAAATGAAAGAATTGCTCGTGACTTCATTAGTGATGTAAGTAAAGACATTGCTAAAAATGACAAATTAATGGATATTGTTGTTGAAGGTATTCAAAAAGCTCTAAAACTAGAAAACTTCGAACCTTCATCTGACAATTTAAAAATTAAAAATTTAGTTAGAAGTGTTTTGGGTAATGTTGGAGATACTACATTGTTCAAAAACACATTAGACGATATTCTGAGTCAACTAAAAGTGGGAAAGATTAATTTTGGTTCAATTTCTGAAGTTGCAACTAGCATTAACTTCTCAATACTTGTAAAAGAACTTACTAACATTCCTAACCTACTAAATCTTTTCGAAGGTAACAAAATTAAATCAGAGCATGTCGTTGAATTTCTAAACTTAATTACGGAAAAATCACCATTGACTAAAATTGAAAATCTAAGTGCTGAAAAAAATCCACTATTTTATTCTCTAAATAACCTAGATAAATTTCACATTAACTCTTCATTTACCACTGATGTGAAACTAATCTTTAATATCTCACTATTTTCAAAATTAAAAGTATTTATTAAACCAGTAATAGATAAAATTGCTAACAACGAAAATGTTGAGCAAAACAAAAAATTCTTATATCGTTTGAGTGCAATTATTTTATACTCAGCTTACGAAGGATATTTCAAAAATTCACCTGGTATTGTTAGAAACTTATTCTTCTACTACACTTACAGCTGGCCTATTCCAACAGTTGCGTCACTAATTTTCAGTGCTTATGATGGCCAAAACAATGAAGCACTTGTTAAGGAAATTTTAGGAAATATATATGCTAAGATCGAACGTAATAATCGAGATTCAGAAACTAATATCTCACAAAACGATCTTGCTAAGATAATTTACTATAATAATGAAAAAAATGAAGATGGCACTCTATGAAGAGAAAAGCTATTTCAATTCATTAAAAAAGGAAAAGCAGAATAGCGCTAAAAAAGGATATCAATACTAGCTTAAATAAAAAAAATAGGCATAAATGAATGTGCCTATTTTTTATCATTTTTACTATTATGAATTAGCTAGTTTTGGGTTGCAATTTATTACTCTTACTTAAGATATTACTAATAATGCCATATACACCATCAAAATCTTTTTTAATTGGATCAGAATCTGGGATTTTATTAATTTCGCTTAGTAAGGTAAGAAAATCTAATCCTTCAATATTTATGTCGCTGAAGTCTTTAAGTGAAGGCTCACTAAAATTAATTTGTTTACTTATTAATTTATTAATGATATATTTTTGAAATTTATCAAAAATGCTGAATCTTGTGATATTTGTAATGATAGCTTTTATTACTTTTTTGTTTTCTTTCAGGACGGGGTATCTAGACTCAATTTGTTCAAAGATTTTTTCAAGTATGAAATCATTGCTTAAAATACTTTTAACTAATTCTTTAAAATCTATATTGGGATGATTTTTTAAATAAATACTTATTAAGTCTGCAAAATCATTAGCATTACCGTATAGTTGCTTATTATTCAAAACATCTAGAATTGTATCTTCAATAAATCTTAGAATTACTGAATTATTTTTAAGTGATGATAATTGTGGATTAATTAAATCGATTTTGTTTAATAGCATTGCAATTCCTTTAGAAATTGCGACTTTTTCTTCAGTGTTAAAGTCAATGCTAATAAATTCCTTTGCAAGAATAAAGATTAGCTCTTGATTTAAAAAGAAGGTAATTAAGTTAGTCTTATTAATTGGTAGATTGGTTTGATCAAAGTATTTATGAAGATTAATTACAGTTTTATCAATTAATTTAGACTTCTGAATTGCTGAGATGATTTTATCAATAAAACTATCTTGATTAAATAAGTTTTTCAAATTTTGATTATCAGCAAAGAATTTTCCTAAATTTGCTTTGATGGCCGCTTTGTTAGCTGCTATTCAATTGTTAATAATGTTGCTTTGAATTGAAAATAGCTCATCCTTCTTGCTATTAATTTCGGCCTGATATGATGTTTTTTCACTTTCGAATCTTTCAACTATTTTTTTTAGTTCCTCGTTAGTTTTGTTAGTTTCAAATATCTTATGAATGCTAACCTTATCTTTTTCAGAATATTTTTGATTTTGATTAACATTAATTTCTTGCGGATCTTTATAGTTAAATGCTAGTTTTCTTAATAACTCCATAGCAATTTTTTTATAGCCTTCTTCAGTTGGATGAATATCAAAAATTGAATGAGCCAAACTCTTAGCATTGTCAAGTCAATATTTTTCATCATATGTTTCAACATATATAACTTTATTATCTTTAGCTACTTTTTTGGCAATGTCATTTAGCTTTTCAAAAACTTTAAAGGGAATATCTGTCCCTCTAAATAATTCATCAATAAATGGTTTTGCTCTTAGTAGAATAAATGGGTAGCCAACTATGCTGACTCTGGCATTTTTATTTAGTGTTTTAATTCTCTTAATAAGCATATCAAAATTAGTTTCAATATTTTGGAATGTTTGGATTAATGATGAATTAAATTCATTAACATTTTCTTCACTTGGGTTTTGAAAAATTTTTTGAATTAAAGTAAAATTCAAATTTTTAAATAAATCATTGGCTCCGGCTGAAAGAGTAATAAAATGAGCGTTTTTAACTTGACTAATAAGATTGCCTAAGCTATTTGGGCTAAAATCCCCAAATTGTTTTTTAATCCGATCTTTAAATGGATTTTTATCTTCCTTATCAATATTTTTTAAGAATTTGAAAACTGAACCTTTAACGTTAGGATCATAGTTAAAATTTGGGGTTTGCAATAAATATAATCAATCAGTAATTTTTGAACTTGATAGCGCAAAATTTTCATAGTGTTTTACAAAATTAGGTTTTATTTTTTGCAGTAAATCAACAAAAAAAGATGGATATGACAAACCTTTAACCTTTGCTCCTTCTGAGTTTTCAAAATTTCCAGGAAGTTCAAAACTATATTCGCTATTAAAACCAGCAGTAATTGAATCTCCCAAAGCAACAATATTAAGATTCTTGTTTAGAAAACCATTACTATCAATAGCACTGTCAAATGTTTTATTATTAGCCTTTGCTGTTGTACATGAAGCTGCCACTATGGACATAGGTACTATTGATGTTAAGGCTAAGAAACCAATTTTAATAATTTTTTTCATAATAATATATTCCTTTCATTTAAAGCATATTTTAATATGAATATGGCATATTAAATTTTTTAGCTTTAATATTTTTATTTTAAAAAATAATGTATTTTTTCAACCATAAATTCCTTTTGGATTTTAAATAGCTAAAAATCATATTTATATTTTTCTAAAAACATTATCACAATATTATTTATTTTTATATTTTTTTTAAAAATATCTAATTTTTTTGCGCTTATAAAATTAAAAACAGCAATAGTTTTGTTGCATATTTATTTTAATTGAATTATTTTTGATATCAATTTTATATTGTATTTTTTTAAAAAATTATCTTCGAAATGAATTAATCTCAAGTATGACCATTCTATTATTGATTGCTAAGCATGAGTTTAGTTTGAGCGGAAGGAAATGTGGTGATACTGATAAAAGAATGATAAAAGATGATTTTAAATCAATTATAGTGATAAAGCTAAAATTGTAAAAGTTGTTCAAGCATTTGAAGTTACTATCGGCAGCGATACACAGTTGCTAGTCTAGTCTTATAATAGAATTTGCTACTAAAGATGGTACAAATTGTAAATTTATTATTGTAGTTATTAAATCGATTAAGACTCAATAAATGAAGGAAAATAGTCAAAAAGCAATGATTTCAAAATTTAAATAACATTACTGTCTAAAAAACACATAAACATAAATTCGTAAAAACAATTTTCTTGTACCATGAAATTTTGTCTGATAAAAAGCATTTTTGCTATATACAAAAAAGTTGTTAGGGCTAAAGGATTTGGTCTAAAAAAGGCAATCATAATTTAATATTTTGCTTGTAAAATTGATATATAAAAAATATAAAAAAATATACCAAATAGCACATTATACTGTTCATAAATTAAAACAAGAACAATTGGATACTATATAAAACTTTATCAAAATATTAATTTGAGCAAATGGCCAAATTCCATTAATTCAGTGAAATAAATTCTTTCTGAAAATCTAACAAAAAAGCTGCACAATTATTAGATATTGGAGGTTATACTTTCATTATGGAAGACGTTAAAATTGAAAATAAAAGTCAAATATTAAGCTTTTTGATTTTTATGCAAAATTACTATTAATTAGTTAAATTTTGAAGAAAACATAATTTACAGATAAGTTAGCTTTTTAATCTCTAATTAATAAGAAAAAATAAGTTCAAGATCACGTGATAAAAGTTCAAATATTCGAACTAAATTAAATAATACAACATTAAACTATAAAATCATGTACTTAAAGACATTAAAATTTTAATAAAGAAGCTATTGTAATGTCAAATACATTTACGCGAGTTTCACATAAAACAATTTTTTAATTAAAAGATGTCAAAAAAAAGTTTTATTTGATCTTTTCGTAATAAATTCAGGATTATCAAATCAAGAATTTAAAGCTTATAATTAAAATATAAATTATCAACTTCAAAATGAAAATATTATTAATTTTTGAACGGTTTTTGATTTTGAAATTAATTTTAGTGGGGCCATAAAATTTATAAACAATTAATATTTATAATAAAAAATCAACTTCTACAACTAGTTTTATATTGTAACAGTTGTTCGAACTTGATTTTTTTAATTTTATAATAGCTGAAACTTATTTTGTCGTTTTCATCATTTTTAGTTTATTAGCTATACTTTCTTTAACTTCTTTTAATTTCTTAAATGTATCGGCTTTTTCTAATATAGATTTATATTCATTATAATCAACTTTTTTCAAAGTAGACAAGGCAATTATAGCATTTTGCAAATTAATTTTTTCAATAGCAAAATGACTCATAATTTTACTTGTATCACCATTACTATTTATTAATTGCAGAAATTCTTCATATTTTTTTGGCTCAGAATTTTCCAATCCTTCTATTACATCCAAAAGATTCGATTTTGTTCTAAGGGTATTAATTTTATTTCTAAGATCTTCTACCTTATCAAATGTTAAATGTTTGTTTATTTCGTTTTTTATCAGTTCCTTTTCCAATATTTTATCGTCTATTGTGTTTACTAATCCTAATAATTCTTCTTTAAGAACTACAAAAACATTTTCGAACTCTTGTTTGTTGCTTTCTGCCGCAACTTTGTCTTTCATGTTAAACTGGATTTTTTTATAAATTGCTTCAGATCTATATAAATTATCTTGAGTTACCAAGAAAAATTTAACGTATAAATAATCATTTTTTGAAGAAAGTGAATAATATTGAGAATTCTTACTGTCAATTTTGAAATTATTTTTTTCGTTATTTTCTAATGTAATTTTACTAAAGTCTAGTGAGCGATTATTATTAGTAATTGCTTCAGAATACTTAAATGTAACTTTTTCAATATCGGTTTGGTATTCTTTTGACTTATTTTCTAAATTATTAAATTCTGAATCTGCAATTTTCATTATAACTACTACATTATTTTTTGAAAGTATTAGTTTTAGATATTTGGTAAATGTTTTGTTCCCGTCTTTGGCTACTAATTTAGCGATTACTTCATTTCCTTTTGTAATGAATTTAGATTTTGATGTTTCAAGTGTAAAAGTATTATCAGATAATTCAACATTGCTAAAGTCAAAATCAACGACATTTTTTAGAGAATTATCTTTGTAAGTAATTATTATTTTTTCTCATTTTTGTTCTGGTGTCAATACTTCCGGTTCTTTAATTTGATCAAATTCTTCTTTTGTGGTCTTTGTGCCATTAGGATTTTCCTGTTCTAGTTGAAATTTAACGTAGAAGTCATACGATTTAGTTTCTTTTTTAAGAACTAATTTAGCTATAGCATATTTTTTAACTGAAGGAGGCAATGTTGAAGCTTCTATTTTAATTTTTATTTGTGAATTTGCTTTATCAATTTGGAAGCCCTGATTTTTTTCTAATACAATATTATCTAGATTTAAAGAAGTTGCTTCAGTTGGTGTTCCATTATATTTGAAAATAGCTTCTCTTCTTAATTTTTGCTCCTCTGTTTCTTTTGGCTGTTGGTCGGCGCTTTTTTTTGTGAAACCGCTGATTTTAAATTCTTTTGTGGCGCTTGTTTGTCCTTTGGTTGACTTAACAACTACAGTAAGTTCACCAGTTGTGTCATTTCCAGTAACAGATTCTACTGTAAAAGTAAAACCAGCAACTGTTCCAACGGTAACTTCATTATTTTGAACAGTGCTTGCTAATTTATTTTTATTAGCTACAGTAACGGTGACGTTATTTAAACTGTCTTGAACCTCTTTTAGCTCTGGATTATTAGGTTTTGGGTCCTCTTTTTTGGTTCCACCACATGATGCAGCAATCAATGGCAAGCTGATCACACTCGCGATTGACCCTGGAGATAGTATTTTTTTATAAAAATACAAAATTTTATAAGATAAAAAAATATTAAGTGTTTTAAAGGTTTTATAAAAAAGTATTTTTTAATTTTAATAATATATAAAAAACTTGCTAATAAAAATTAGCAAGTAATAATTATTAATAATAATGTTATTAAAATTTTATATATTATATAAATTATTAAGTTTTTGAGATATTTGAAATGTTAGATCAAATATTTAGTGTGGTAAAGTCTAAATGAGCTTAGATCTTTTACCATTTTAAGGAATTTAAAATTTGCATATTTGCGAATTTTTTATTGTATTTTTCATCATTTATAAATAATTCACATAAATATATTATAGATATCATTGTAGCTTACTTGCATGGAATGCGTGAATTAAAAGTTTAATTCATAAACTGTTTATAGTTTATCAGAGAAAATTAATCGCAACTGTAGGAATTAATGAATGTTATCTGCTATAAAGTTTTTTATAGCAATTAGTAGCAATTTGGTAAACATTCCTGATAGTAAATATAAATCAGTTGCATTCAAGGTACATAAAAATTTTATGTTTTCAGCATTTTCATTATTAGCAATTTTATCTAAAAACTAATTTTGTAAATAATTTAATTTTGAAAAATCAATAGATGAGATTAAAGATAATATTTATAATTAAAAAATTTATTTGTTATTTTTTAAATCAAGCAAAGTATAAAATGAATAAAAAATTAAAAATAAACTTTAAGAGTAGTAAATTTTTGTCTTCAAAAATAAAGAAGACCAAAAAAGTACTTGATTTATCCTAAGATTTTCAATGAGTTAGAGAAGATTTCAGGAACTAAAGTGGTGAAGTCTATAATTACTAGTTTAGACACAAATTAATTTCCCCTTTTTTATAATTTATGCCAGTTTGCTTATTGAGTAATTATAGTTATTCCAATTTCAATAAATTTCTACCACTTCTTTCACAATTGCTTCAATTTTAGCAATTTGTTATGCAATAAGTTAATCACATAACTTCATATATAACCCTTACTATAATTTTATGCTAAATGAAGCCTGTGAACAATTTTATTTTAATTATTTAAATGAAATATATTAGAGTCTCTGATTAACATTAATTTCGCCAATAAAATTATTAATTATTGAAGTGAAACAAAGAAAACCAGTTTGCGAGATTGTCATATTATAGAAAAACCCCTGATGGCAGTATACAGTCTATACCATGCTCTTTTCTTTGTTAAATGACATAATCCTTTAGTGAGTTATTATTAATGTTAAAATTTGACCATAAATTGATTTTTAAGATAACTTTTTAATAATTGATTTTATATGTTTAAAAAATGTTAAAAATAGGTATAAATTTTCAAAATTTTGATCTGCCATTTAGTTAGCAATTAAAAAGCAAAACAAGTTGAAATGAGACTTATCATTATTAAAGTTATTTTTTATGCTTTCAAGCAACTTAAAATAATTTTTGGTCATGCAAATATTAATGATATTTGCTACTGTTAAATATTCCCTTTATTAATTGAATTGGTTGAATAGTTAAGCGGAGTTTTATGAATTAAGAAGGTTATAGATTTTTAAAGGCAAACTATTTGTTTTAAAAATTTATGGTTGTTAAAATCCAAGCAGCGATTTTTTCATTAGGTATAAAATATGCGAATAGGTTTGAGCAAAATTTAGTAATTTTATTATTCTAGCGATGCTTTAATTTTAAAGATGTAATTTATCTATTAACAATTTAAAATTACTTGAAAGGATTAAGTTATTTTAAATACTCTTCAACTGATATAAGTATATTGCAGATTATCACAGCATTTTATTTTTACTTAAACTATACGTTGATTCAAATTGAAATTTGGAAATATTATTAAACTATTTTTGGTGTTTGATTTTTTTGTTAAGTTTATGTAGTTAATTGTCATTTCTAAATAACTTATTTGCTAATTTTACAACTCATATATAAGGTGAACATGAAAAATCAATTAACGAGCTGAATACTAGCAATTTTATGTAGATATTTCATTGTATGTTAATACATATTGACATTTTTTATTTAGATAATTTATTTTCTAAAAAATGAGCTGTTAATATCATGCTTACGGGCATGAAATATTTTAGTACATTGATAGAAATATTTATTTGATTTTAATCGTATCATTAATATATTATTCATAATTTAATAAATTACTTTCCCGCAAAATATTTTTTATTGCCTTAACTAATTAATGATAAAAAGTTTACCGTGAGAGCAATTAACCAATATTTTAAGTAATTACTATATATTAAAGAGTATTGCTGAACAAATGTACAAGATTACTTGCTAATTTGTTTTAATAAGTCATTGTGATCTTATTAGAATTTAATAAAAATCTATAGTAACTTTTTTTGATAATTTTATTAATTTTGTATCAAATTGAGAAATTAATAATTTTCGAATAGGTAAATTAAAATTATTAATTTCAACAAATTTAATTTTTTCATAGTAATAAATTAACAAAAATGAATTAAAGTAATTTAATATTCAATCAATTTTTTAATATTTTTAATATTATTTTTATCTCAAAATAATAGTAGAGATGTTTGATTTACATTAAAAAATTAATATTTATTCCCTTGGCTAGTATTTTCAGTATATCTTGTGTTGTACAAATGGAAATGTTATGACACAACTACTAACCAAGGTAACTAAATTGTATTAATGATATTGATACTAATTTGTATATATCTTTCATGACATCTTAATTATTGTCATGAAATAATATAAAAGATAGTTAAATTTTATTTTTGTTTCTTGTTTTCTATTTATATTGTATTTATTTTTTGTTTTTGAATGTTAAAGCACAGATTTAATAATTATTTTTTTTCGCTATTAGCAATATTATTAAATTTAGCTTCATCAACTTGTGTTGCGGTTTGCGCAGTGTCTGAGTCAAGTTTAAACTCAACAAAAACTGGAAATTCTTTGTCTTCAACACTGATTGTGTAATGAACAACAATGACATTTTTATCTTTATCAATTGCTTGCTTTTCAAATTTTTTCTTTACTTCTGGAATTCCTTCTATCATTACTTCTTTTTCGTCAAAAGATTCTCCAATAGTTTTTGTTTTGTATATAAATCTTAATTTAGACTTAATTTTTTCAATGGCAGCCTTTTCTTCCATTTTTTGCTTTTCAGCTATGGCATTGAATCTAGCTTCATCAACTAATTTACCTTTTTGTGCTTCAGAAGCATCAGATTTGAACTCAACATAAACAACAAAGACTTTTGAATTTATGGTGATGCTATATTTAGCAACTACTGTTTTTTCAGTATCGCTAACTGCAATTTTATTATTATCAATTTTTTTAGAAGCACCGTCAATGCCTGATATTACTACATTGGCATCATTGAATTTGCTATTATTTAATTTAGTGTTGTAAGTGAAAATTAATTTTTCTTGAATTTCATTTTCTATTTCTAAATATTCTAATTCTTTAAATTTTTCTTCAGTAGTAAATTCAGAAACTACTTTATTCTGAGCATCAGTGCTAAATTTAACATAAACATCAAAGATTTTTGCTTTTTCCTTTTTAATTTCAATCTTTGCAATAAAAAATTTCATGTTGCCAGCTAAAAAATTTGATTTAAAATCTTTTACACTAAATTCATAATTATCAACATTTGATAATGTAACTGAGGCACTATCAAACTTTTCATTTCCACTTATTGTTTTAGAATAAGCGAATTTAGCATTTTTTTCAAATTCCTTTTTTTCTAATGCTTTTTTATCATCTTGGTCTTTTTTATCTTCCTGACCTTGTTGATCTTTCTTGTCTTGTTGTTTTTCTTTGTCTTTTTGACCTTGCTGATCTTTTTTATCATCTTGGTCTTTCTTGTCTTTTTGACCTTGGTGATCTTCTTGAATAGCCTCGTATGCTTCTTTAGTAATCTTTTCTCCGGAAGCATCCTTGCTATTAGCTGCAAATTTTATGTATGCAGAGAACATATTTTCATCTTTTGTAAAAGTCAATTTAGCAAAAATAATATTGTCTTTGAACTTAATTTCAGATTGTTCTTTATTAAGAGTGAATCCTTCTGCGTTGTTAGCCTTAATTTTGTCTAATGAAAATGTCATTTTGTTAGTAAAAGTGCCTTCATATGCAAAAGTAGCAGCATTAAATTTTTTCTGGTCGGCTTCCATTCCTGGATTTTTTTGGTCTTTTTGTTTTTTACCACCGCATGACGCGGCAACCAATGGTAAAGCTATCATACTAGTTATTGACCCTAGAAATTTTCAAACTCGCAATTTTTTAAATTTTTCAATTTTTCAGTTAATTATCTTTTTATCAGATTATTTTTTTTAAAAAAGCTCTTTTTTTGAATTTTCAATGTGTTAAAAAAAAGTATTACGCTGTGCTTCGGCACTGAATTTTAGACTACTTTTTCTGAAAAAAATAGAGTATAAATTAATATAGATAAGTTCGAAAATGACTAAAAATAAGACATTTAAAATTATGGAACATAAAAATCCTTAACTGATCATGGTAGTTAATAAAAACTAAGAGAAATTACCATTTTTTATGAAAAAGGAATTTTGATTGTTACTGAATTAGAAGATTATTTTTATAATTAATAAATTAATTTATTAAAATATATAATATTATGAATTTTTTGTGATAAAAAAATTGTGATTTACTCTCGTTTTACAGTGTAAGTACTTTTAGTCTAAAAATTAGCAATATATTTTGTAGATATTTTGGACAAAAAATGGCAAAAAATGATTAAAAAATGTATCCAAAAAGTAAGTAATATTTTATAGAATTGATCGCAACTTTATTGTCAAAATTTATTTCAAGGATTATAAAAATAATGTCAATTACTATCAATAAAAACACGAAAAAAGTTGCTATAAATTATTTTCACTGTTTTTTCTTATAAAATAGATATTTTACCCTGAAAAAATACAGCTAAATTGTGTATATTTATAATTTTGAATTATATAATTCAAAAAATAATTGTATTGATCTTTTATCTGACACAAAATAATTAAAAATGACATTTTATTTTGACTTATATTTTAATTTTTTAGTCAATTAAGACGTATAAATTACAAAAAATTATCAAAAAATGAATTTTATGCTATTATATGTGTGCATTATTTTTTAGAAGCATGTCACTACATATAACAATTAAAAATGTGAATGCTTTTAAATTAAATTTTGTGCACAAAATAAAAAATAAATATAAAAAGGAGATTTTAAATATAAAATGAAAAAATCTACAAAATTAATGATTTCACTAGGGTCAATCGCGAGTGTGATCAGCTTGCCATTGATCGCTGCATCATGTGGTGGAACCAAAAAAGAGGACCCAAAACCTAATAATCCAGAGCTAAAAGAGGTTCAAGACAGTTTAAATAATGTTACTGTTAGCGTTACCGATAAAAATAAATTACCTAATGCAGTTCAGGTAGCAGATGTTACAATCGGGGGAAAGGTCGACGGTTTTACCTATGTAGTAGAAGGTCTTACACCAAATAACACTACTGGTGAACTTACTATAAGAGTTAAATCAAGTAAGGGACAAGTAAGCGCAACAAGAGACCTAAAAATTAGTGGTTTTACAAGAGAAAATAGTCAAAATGGTGATAATCAAGGAGATAATGGACAAAAACCATCTCCAACTCCTGAAACTGAACAAGAAAAATTGGCAAAAAAAATTACTTTTGGTTACAATGGCACAATAAATGAGACAGTAACTGATTTTGACAATACTAAAATTACTTTA
Source organism: Mycoplasma phocoeninasale (assembly GCF_012934885.1). GTDB lineage: Bacteria > Bacillota_I > Bacilli_A > Mycoplasmatales > Metamycoplasmataceae > Metamycoplasma > Metamycoplasma phocoeninasale. The sequence goes on from NZ_CP051480.1 coordinate 590,964, forward strand.
GGCAAAAATGATGGATTTAATATCGACAGAAGTAAAACTGTTCTTAGAAAAAATACAGGATTATCAAATTCAATTTTTCCAACTAGACAAACATTTGCTATTGCGAAATTAACACTAACAAAGGAAAATAAAATATTTGATTTTTATGTAAAATTTCAAACTAAACAAAATAATCCTGTCGGCATCCAAGTTTTAAAAACGGAATTTGATGATGGTGAAGATATTAAAATATCTGTGCCTGCAAATGAAAATGAATTTAAGAGTCAAGCAGAATTTGTATATAATGGAAATTTAAGAAATAAATTTGACGAAACAAAATTAAGACTTGTTGAAAATTTTGGATTTGCATACAAAATATTGGAAAAAGAAACAGGAACTTTCTCAACAGGAGATAAATACTTAGTACTAAAAATTAGAATTTCAAAAACTGAAATTAATGAATTTGATGTATATGTAAGGTTTACTAAGGAAAAAGGTGACTTTGTAGATAAATTAGTATTTGATAATTTAAAAAGAGCTACAGTTAAAGCTGAAATTGAAAATAAAATTAAATACGAAGGTACATTAGTAGTTAAGGATTTTAGCTTAGATAAAGTAAAAGGTGAACAACTTCCAGCAGGAACTACAATCGAAGCTAAAGAAGTACAAAAAAATGATTCTAAAGCGATCGTTAAAGTTTTAGCAACAAAAAATTCTGAAACATTTACCTATTATGTGAAATTTGAATTAGAATCAGCTAAAACTAAAATAACATTCACAACACAAAATGAATTTGATACATTGGCAAAGCAACAAAAGGAAGCTACAGTTAAAGCTGAAATTGAAAATAAAATTAAATACGAAGGTACATTAGTAATTAAGGATTTTAGCTTAGATAAAGTAAAAGGTGAACAACTTCCAGCAGGAACTACAATCGAAGCTAAAGAAGTACAAAAAAATGATTCTAAAGCGATCGTTAAAGTTTTAGCAACAAAAAATTCTGAAACATTTACCTATTATGTGAAATTTGAATTAGAATCAGCTAAAACTAAAATAACATTCACAACACAAAATGAATTTGATACATTGGCAAAGCAACAAAAGGAAGCTACAGTTAAAGCTGAAATTGAAAATAAAATTAAATACGAAGGTACATTAGTAATTAAGGATTTTAGCTTAGATAAAGTAAAAGGTGAACAACTTCCAGCAGGAACTACAATCGAAGCTAAAGAAGTACAAAAAAATGATTCTAAAGCGATCGTTAAAGTTTTAGCAACAAAAAATTCTGAAACATTTACCTATTATGTGAAATTTGAATTAGAATCAGCTAAAACTAAAATAACATTCACAACACAAAATGAATTTGATACATTGGCAAAGCAACAAAAGGAAGCTACAGTTAAAGCTGAAATTGAAAATAAAATTAAATACGAAGGTACATTAGTAATTAAGGATTTTAGCTTAGATAAAGTAAAAGGTGAACAACTTCCAGCAGGAACTACAATCGAAGCTAAAGAAGTACAAAAAAATGATTCTAAAGCGATCGTTAAAGTTTTAGCAACAAAAAATTCTGAAACATTTACCTATTATGTGAAATTTGAATTAGAATCAGCTAAAACTAAAATAACATTCACAACACAAAATGAATTTGATACATTGGCAAAGCAACAAAAGGAAGCTACAGTTAAAGCTGAAATTGAAAATAAAATTAAATACGAAGGTACATTAGTAATTAAGGATTTTAGCTTAGATAAAGTAAAAGGTGAACAACTTCCAGCAGGAACTACAATCGAAGCTAAAGAAGTACAAAAAAATGATTCTAAAGCGATCGTTAAAGTTTTAGCAACAAAAAATTCTGAAACATTTACCTATTATGTGAAATTTGAATTAGAATCAGCTAAAACTAAAATAACATTCACAACACAAAATGAATTTGACACATTAAATGTGAAAATGTAAATGTAAATTTCAAAGATTTATTGAAAAATATAAATAAATTAAATTAATCTATTAATTACGTGATTTTTATAACAAAAAGTTCAAGTTAAAATAAAACTCGAACTTTTTGTTATATGGAAAATTGATTTAATAATCACGCAAAATTCTACTAGACAATTATTTTTTAAAAGCTTACATTTAGATATTTTTTGTTAAAAAATAGCCTAAAATACTATTTCAAGAGTCAATCACGAGTGTAATCAGCTTGTCTTTGATTGCTGCATCATGTGGTGGAACCAAAAAGAGGGCTCAAAACCTAATAATCCTAGTCAAAAAGATGTTCAAGATAGTTTAAATAACGTTACTGTTACTGTTGTTGATAAAAACAAATTAGCTAGTGCAGTTAAAATAGCTGATGTTACAATTAATGGAAAAGCAAATGGATTTACTTATGTGATAGAAAGCATTATTCCAAATGATACAGCTGGTGAACTTGCTATTAAAGTTAAATCAAGCAAGGGTGACATAAGTGCTACAAAAGATCTAAAAATCGAAGGATTCACAAAAAAATTACCCCGGCACCTGAGGATGAAGAACAAAAATTAAGAAGAGAAGTTTCATTTACATACAATGAAACAATTGCTGAGAGTTCAATCCCCACAAAATTTTAAGGATAATATTAGATTATCTGAAAATAGTACTTTTGTAATTGACTCTGGAGGTACAATAATTGTTAAAATAAAAACAGAAGCATCTAGCGTGCCTCCAATAGTCAAAAAATATGCTTTAATAAAATTAACTTTAAAGAAGGAAAGTAAATCACTTGATTTCTATGTAAAATTTGCTTTGAATACTGCAAAATGTAATGAGAATTGAAACTGACAAAGAAGAGTTCGATTTAATTAAAAATTGAGAACAACAACAAATGCCATAAATTGAAATTGAACAACAAATAAAAGAAAAAAATGAAAACAAAATAATTTATGAAGGAATTTTAAATGTTGTTTATTTTGAAAAAGTAGGTTTAAAATATTTGATGAATAAAATAAATTATGTTCATGTAGTTTGAATATTATTGATTTAGAAAGGGATTCAAAAAATATTAAGATAATTGTTAAATTTAACATAAAAAAAGATAACAAAAAATTGCATACTTTTTATATAGAATTTAAAAACAAAGATAATTATTCAAAAGGTGTTTTCAAAAATGAATCGGATTTTAAAAAATTAGTAGAAGAAAAAAATCATAAAATTGCAAAAAAATTTAATGCTTATGCTAAGCTTACATATTCTCAAAAATTAGATAATAACACCATCACTGAAAAATCATTTTCATCTGCTAATGTAATGTTAAAGGGGGCTGGAATTGAAGAAATTTTTAAACACTAATTTAAAGTTCTAAAATATGGCAAAACTAATAAAAAAATCATAGCTAAGTTTGAAATAAAAGATAAATTTAATTAAAAATTATTTGATGTCTATGTTGAATTTCCATACAAAAATAAAGATTCTGGTGGTGTTCTAGTACCAGAAGATAAATTTAATGAAATTGGAAACAAAAAGCATAAATATTTTTGTTAAATAATTATTTATTAATATAAAGTTCGGGGTAATAAAAAATGCACAATGCTTGTACCCAAATTTTTTTATTATTAAGTTTATGTAAATTTGAATATTATTTTAATTATGTTATTTAAGATACTATAACCCCTAACTGGTTGAACAAAAAAAATTATCTAAATAAATTAAATTTTGATTCTAAAAAATAATGACAAATATTAAACACAAGAAGATAAAGCAATTTTAAAGATAAATTAAAATCCTAAAGCAAGATACTTGCAAAAGGATTTTTTGCTTATGAAACAATGAAATATTAAATAATATCTATACTTTTAATTTCTAAATTTAAAAAGCTTTTAATTAAATTAATTATTTTTAATTTATTTTGTTCTGGTTTTTGAATTTCTATTTTAATTTCTTTTGCGAAATTTAAAAATTTATTAAATTGATTTTGTTCAATTTTAGATATCCAAGAATCAATGTCAGAATTTTTATTAAAACCATAAGATAGCAATTTTTGTTTTGTTTGTTCTAATTTTAATTCTTTTAATAAGATTGAAGATTTTTTTACAAAATCATTTATTTCCTTTGCTATTTTCTGAGTATTTAAATCATTTGAGTTTGTTTGTTGTAATAAAAATATTTTTATTTTTTCAATTAAGTTTTGATTTCTAAGAATAACATATCCCGCAACAGGTAATTTGCTAAATTCCAAAATTCATTTTAATTCTAATATTGATTCTAAGGGGTTTGTAAATGATAATTTTTCATTATTATTAAGTAACACGATAACTCTTTTATAAATATCTTCTCGAATTTTTAGTTGTTTTTGAGTATTTTTTATAAATTCCCTTTTCTTATTTTCATCATTCAAAAGGTCTTTAATTTTTGACTTAACTAAATCGCTATAATTAGAATAGCTACCAAATCCAAAATTCATTTGTTTATACAATATTTTTAAGGCTTCTATAGATTTGCTAATCATATCATCTGAAATTTTATTGTCATTAATTTCATTAGCAAAATCTATTATTTTTTTAGAATCATTTAATAAGGAGATTAACTCTTTATCTATTTCTTTACTAAACTTACTAGAAATTTCTAAAATTATTTTTTGGGTATTTTCCAGTGTGTTTGAATTATTTAATTTAACAATGTCTTCATTAGTTATAATTTCAGTATTTTTAATGTTGAAAAATTTATTTATTAAATTTTGTTTTTCATCAGAATATTTTTCATTATTTATATTTTGCATATTTAATAAGGAAGCTAATTTATTTTCATAATCAGAACTTGATATATTCTTTTTTAATTCAGATACATTTTTCAAATAATTTTCAAACTGAGATTTTTTTGAATCCTCTATTTTTTTTAATTCTACTTTAAACATTTTTTCAGAATTTGGATTTTTTAATTCTAATTTTGAGAATAATTTATTTAATTTTTCAATCTCGCTCTTGGCAATTATTTTGGCATTTGAATTTCCATCATCCGGTGTTGGATTCGGAATTGGTTCTGGCATTAATTGTTGTTCTTGATTTTTGATTAAATCAAACTCTTCTTTGTCAGTTTTAATTCCCATTACATTTGCAGTATTCAAAGCAAATTTTACATAGAAATCAAGTGATTTACTTTCCTTTTTTAAAGTTAATTTTATTAAAGCATATTTTTTGACTGTTGGAGGCACGCTAGATGCTTCTGTTTTTATTTTAACAATTATTGTACCTCCAGGGTCAATTACAAAAGTACTATTTCCAGATAATCTAATATTATCCTTAAAATTTTGTGGGGTTGAACTTTCAGTAATTGTTCCATTGTATGTAAATGAAACTTCTCTTCTTAATTTTTGTTCTTCATCCTCAGGTGCAGGGGTAATTTTTTTTGTGAATCCTTCGATTTTTAGATCTTTTGTAGCACTTATGTCACCCTTGCTTGATTTAACTTTAACAGCAAGCTCACCAGCTGTATCATTTGGAATAATGCTTTCTATCACATAAGTAAAGCCATTTGCTTTTCCATTAACTGTAACATCAGCTACTTTAACTGCACTAGCTAATTTGTTTTTATCAACAACAGTAACAGTAACGTTATTTAAACTATCCTGAACATCTTTTTGACTAGGATTATTAGGTTTTGGGTCCTCTTTTTTGGTTCCACCACATGATGCAGCGATCAATGGCAAGCTGATCACACTCGCGATTGACCCTGGAGAAAGTGATTTTATTAGTATTTTTACTGAATTATTTATTAAAATTATTTGCTATTTTTTGGCTATCAAAATCATAAAAACAGTTCAAAAATTCAGTATTTAAATTACATAAATACTTATATTCAAACAAAATCAAAAAATATAAATAACAATTTATGAAAGAGAGAAATATGAGTTATTTTAGTTATTGCATAAATAATATGATCAAAAACAATAATTAAAATGAATGGACATAAATTACAAAAAAACTCTACCATTACTATGGTTATTGTTAATAAAGTTAGAATACTTGTACAAAACTAAACAAAATTACATGTGAAGAAAATCAAAAGTTGACAAATACATTATCGACGATACAGAAAACCCAAAATTAATAATTTCAAATACAAATATGTTATTTAAATTCACGAAATTTTGTGTTTAATTATATAATATATATAATTATATATTTTAAATTTCCATTTTATTTTATTGTTGTTTCTAAATCTGTCTTAAGAAAATAATAGTGTGAAAAATATTCATTAAGGAAAATTAATAAAATGAAAAATAAATTAAAATTATTTAGTATTATCCCAGTTATTTCTATCATAAGTTTACCAGTTACTCTTATTTCAAGTAAAATTAATAATAAAAATGAGTCCAAAAATTTATTTGACATTTCCATAATAAACAATTTGGAATTTAATTACGAAAATTCAAAAGTGCCGGCTACATATGATGGAACAATATGCACTAAAATTGGATATTTTAAAAACGAAAATGGTCAGTATCAAATTGAAAAATTTGATAAAAATGTGACTGCAGTTCCCAATGATTTACCAATTCAAATAACATCACTTAAAGACGCATTCAAGGATTGTGAAAATTTTAATCAGGATCTTTCTAGTTGAAATGTTGAAAGAGTCGCGGATATGTCGTCAATGTTTGAAAATGCGAAAAAATTTAATCAAAATTTATTGAATTGAAATGTTGAGAATGTCAAAGAATACAAAAACTTTTATAAAGGATCTGCACTTAGTAACAATTTACAAAACATTCCACAAAAATTTCTGAGAAGTCTTAAATATTTAATTCCAAATCTTGAATTTGAAAAAACTGAAAAAATTACCAACCTTGTTGCGCAAAGAAATGAAATTATTAAAATAATTAGCGTCAATAATAATGAACCTAAAATTAATTGAGGAACATTAGCTTTTAATATTCTTTCACTAAGAGATGAATATATAGAAATAATGGTTTCCGATTATTCTGCTGCATATTATGATGATATAGTTAAAATTAAACTTAACTTCAAAAAAAATTTAGCAAAAGAGATTGTAATTGATAATTTAGCAAAAGTTAATAGCATAACTGAAGATGAAGTTAAAAGAGTTATCAGTGAAGCTAATGTTGGTAAAAATATTCAATGAGATCAACTAAAAATTGCTATTGACAACGACCAAATAGTAATTTCTGTTTTAGATAGTAGTGAAGATTATTTAAAAAATGGCACTATTACTTTTAGGGTTGTAAAAAAATTAGACCTTGCTAGTGTTATTAAAATTGATCATCTGACAGTAGTTGCTGAAAATTCAATTGAGGAAATTACTAAATTAATAAAAGCGAAATATCCACAAATTGATCTTGATCAACTAGATTTTACAATGTTAAGCGCAGAAAATATCTTTGTAATTAAAGCAAAAGAAAATAGTGCTGATTATCTAGCTGAAGTTCGAATTAAACTTAATTTCAAAAAAAATTTAGCAGAGGAAATTGCAATTGATAATTTAGCAAAAGTTAATAGCATTACTGAAGACGAAGTTAAAAGAGTTATCAGTGAAGCTAATGTTGGTAAAAATATTCAATGAGATCAACTAAAAATTGCTATTGACAACGACCAAATAGTAATTTCTGTTTTAGACAGTAGTGCTGATTATTTAAAAAATGATACTATTACTTTTAAGGTTGTAAAAAAATTAGATCTTGCTAGTGTCATTAAAATTGATCATCTGACAGTGGTTGATGAAAATTCAATTGAGGAAATTACTAAATTAATTGGAGAGAAATATCCACAAATTGATCTTGATCAACTAGATTTTACAATGTTAAGCGCAGAAAATATCTTTGTAATTAAAGCAAAAGAAAATAGTGCTGATTATCTAGGTGAAGTTCAAATTAAACTTAATTTCAAAAAAAATTTAGCAGAGGAAATTGTAATTGATAATTTAGCAAAAGTTAATACCATCAGCGAAGAAGAAATCAAACGGGTTGTAAATGAAGCAAATTCCGGTAAAGAAATTAAATGAGACCAACTAAAAATTACCATCACTGGCAATAATATCACTATTAAAGTAGTTGATGGCAGTGCTGATTATTCAAATACTACTCATCTTAGCTTTAATGTTGCTGTTAAAATTGATTTAACAAAAGAAATCAAAGTTAATAGCCTAGGTAAAGTTAATGCTATCAGCGAAGAAGAAATCAAACGTGTTTTAAATGAAGCAAATGCTGGTAAAGAAATTAAATGAGATCAACTAAAAATTACCATCACTGGCAATAATATCACTATTAAAGTAGTTGATGGCAGTGCTGATTATTCAAATATTAGCGATTTGAGCTTTGAAATTTCAGCTAAGCAAAATCTTAACACAATCATTAAAATTAATGAGACACTAAAAGTTGAAGAGTTAACCATTAGTCAAGTTCAAAAACTAATAAAAGCGAAATATCCACAAATTGATCTTGATCAACTAGATTTTACAATGTTAAGCGCAGAAAATATCTTTGTAATTAAAGCAAAAGAAAATAGTGCTGATTATCTAGGTGAAGTTAAAATTACATTATCTAAAAAACAAAATATTCAAGATTTAATTGCCGATAAAAAAATTAATTTTGAATTGGGTGAATTTGTAGATAAAGATATTTGTGATGATTGCTTAACTCCAATAATTAAAAATATTTTAAAATCTATTAATTTAGAGAATTTGAATTTCAAAATTAAAGTTGATAAATCAAATCAGAGAATTTTAGTTAATTTTGATTCAAATAGCAATTGTTTTGGTGAGTTAATGTTTCATTATCAATTAACCAAAGTTCATGATAAAACAAAAAATATTGTTATTATCCTAATCACTATTTTTCTAGTGATTGCTATTGCTATTGCTGCTTTAATTGCTATTATTGTAAAAAGAAAGAGAAAATTAAGAAATAAACAAACCATTGATAAATAAAATTAAATTTTATTCAATTTAAATATTTTTGAAAAAATCAGAATTTATAATGTGCATTTTTAAAAGGAATTGTATCTTAAAAAATAGTAGCTTAATTTTATAAATCATTGCTTATTATTTTGATTTATTTTTTTGTTATAAA